>NZ_JAAAHR010000009.1:0-102722 GCF_009908215.1 Nonomuraea sp. K271
GCTGGTGGCCGTGCCCGTGCTGACGATGATCGAGCCCGACCTGATGCCGGGCGCCGTCCAGATGGTCAACCTGGCGATGCCGCTGTTCACGCTGGCCTCGGAGTGGCGGCGGGTGGAGTGGCGCGGAGTGGGGTTCGCGCTGCTGGGCAGGCTGCCGGGGAGTGTCATCGGTGCACTCATTGTTGTCTACACATCCATATACGCCAGGAGCATCTTCGTGGCGGTCATGGTGGTGATCGCCGTGCTCCTGACCGCCAGGGCGATGAGCGTGCCGCGCACCGGCGTGACGCTCACCTCCGCCGGTTTCGTCTCCGGCATCACCGGCACCGCGACGGGCATCGGCGGGCCGCCCGTCGCGCTGGTGTACCAGAGCGCGGAGGGCCCGCAGATCAGGGCGACGCTCGCGATGTTCTTCTGTCTGAGCGCGCTGCAGTCGCTGGGGATCCTGGCACTGGTGGGCGAACTGCCCGTGCAGGCGGTGGCGGCGGGGGTGACGCTGGTCGTGCCCATGGCCATCGGGTTCCTGGCGTCGGGGCCGCTGCGGCGCTACCTCGACGGCGGCAGGGCCCGGACGGCGGTGCTCGTGGTGGCGACCGCCTCGGCGCTGGGCCTGATCGCCCAGAACGTCGTCATCGGCCTGTTCTGACTGGTCCGCCGTGACGGCCGTGGGGGATCCCGTGCCTTTCTCGTCCGGACACCGTCGTGCCCGGACATCCGGTTTCGACGACGAGCGACCGCCACGACGGCCAGTGCTGGAAGTTGTCCGTCGAGGGAAGCCCCGGCCGGATGTCCGTGAGGGTCACGCCGACCTTCTCGGCGTCGAACACCCGTGCGTCCGGAAGCAGCGGCTGCACGAGTGCGCCGGTGGTCGTCTTGCCCGCGCCGTGGGTGCCGTTGATCCATACGATCATGGGCCCACGTTAGCGAGTCGCGGGCTCCCGTACGGGCGACCCCGGACCAGGCCTCATGTTTCCTGATTGTTACTAGAAACAACAAACTACCGCGCGAGTGGGTCTTCCAAAGCAGAGGATCCCGGAATACGTTGCCGCAAACAACATTCATCCGGCCCCTCCGGAAGAAAGGACCCTGCACCATGCGCAAGGGGATCCTCAGCATGACCGCCGCGGCAGCCGCGCTCGCTCTCGGTCTCACCGCCTGCGGGGGCGAAAGCGGTCAGACCACTTCGTCGACGGACTCCGCGACCGCCTCACAGGCCCCGGCGGGCAAGGTCGGTGTCATCCTGCCGGACAGCAAGTCCTCGGCCCGGTGGGAGACGGCGGACCGCAAGTACCTCGAAGAGGCGTTCAAGGCCGCCGGCGTCCAGTACGACATCCAGAACGCCCAGAACGACAAGACGGCGTTCCAGACCATCGCCGACCAGATGATCACGAACGGCGCCACCGTCCTGATGATCGTCAATCTGGACAGCGGCACCGGCAAGACCGTCATCGACAAGGCCAAAGCGCAGGGCGTGCCCACCATCGACTACGACCGGCTGACGCTCGGCGGCGGCGCCGCCTACTACGTCAGCTTCGACAACACCAAGGTCGGCCAGCTCCAGGGCGAGGGCCTGGCCAAGTGCCTGACCGACAAGGAGGCGGACAAGCCGATCGTCGCCTACCTCAACGGCTCGCCGACGGACAACAACGCCACCCTGTTCAAGGCCGGGTACGACGGCGTGCTCAAGCCGAAGTTCGACGCCGGAGAGTACGTCAAGGGCCCGGAGCAGTCGGTGCCCGACTGGGACAACACCCAGGCCGCGACGCTCTTCGAGCAGATGCTGACCCAGGAGCCGAAGATCGCCGGGGTGCTGGCCGCCAACGACGGCCTCGGCAACGCCGCCATCACCGTGCTGAAGAAGAACAACCTCAACGGCAAGGTGCCGGTCACCGGCCAGGACGCCACCGTGCAGGGCCTGCAGAACATCCTCGCCGGCGACCAGTGCATGACCGTCTACAAGGCCGTCAAGAAGGAGGCCGACGCCGCGGCCAAGCTCGCGGTGGCGCTGGCCAAGGGCGAGAAGCCCACGGCGGGCAGCAGCGTCAAGGACCCGGAGAGCGGCCAGGACGTGCCCGCGGAGCTGATGGAGCCGCAGGCCATCCACTTCGAGAACATCAAGGACGTGGTGGCCGACGGGTTCGTGACCAAGGAGGAACTGTGCACGGGTGACTTCGCCGAGAAGTGCACCGAGGCAGGAATCGAATAAGACCAAGGGGTACGGCCCGCGCCACGAGCGCGGCCGTGCCCTCCTTAGGGAGCCTTATGACCCCCCTCCTTGAAGCGCGCCGGATAGACAAGAGCTTCGGCCCGGTGAAGGTCCTGCACCAGGTCGAATTGTCGGCGTACGCCGGCGAGGTCACGGCGCTCGTCGGTGACAACGGCGCCGGCAAGTCGACGCTCGTCAAGTGCGTCGGCGGCATCTACCCGATCGACGACGGCGAGATCCTCTTCGACGGCCGCCCGGTCCAGGTCCACAGCCCGCGCGACGCGGGCGAGCTGGGCGTCGAGATCGTCTACCAGGACCTCGCCCTGTGCGACAACCTCGACATCGTGCAGAACATGTTCCTCGGCAGGGAACGCAGGCGAGGCCCGCTGCTCGACGAGGACAGCATGGAGGAACTCGCCGAGCGCACGCTCAGCAGCCTGTCCGTGCGTACGGTGAAGTCCATCAGGCAGCAGGTCTCCAGCCTGTCCGGCGGGCAGCGGCAGACCGTGGCCATCGCCAAGGCCGTGCTGTGGAACAGCAAGGTCGTCATTCTCGACGAGCCGACCGCGGCCCTGGGCGTGGCCCAGACCGCGCAGGTACTGGAACTGGTGCGCAGGCTGGCCGACACGGGGCTGGCCGTCGTGCTCATCTCGCACAACATGAACGACGTGTTCGCCGTCTCCGACCGGATCGCGGCGCTCTACCTCGGCAGGACGGCCGCGCAGGTCAAGACCGCCGACGTGACGCACGCGCAGGTCGTCGAACTGATCACCTCCGGCCGCAGCGGCGATCTCGGCCTCAAGAACGGGGTCACGCCATGAACAAGGTCAAGGAACTACCGGGCGAGGCGATCGTCGCGGCGACGCAGTCACCGTCGATCGGCAACAGTTTCCTCGCCTACGTCCAGCGGGTGCGCGGCGGCGACATGGGCGCGCTGCCTGCGGTGATCGGCCTGGTGGTGCTCTGCGCGGTCTTCGCGGCCGCGCGGCCCTCGTTCGTCACCGCGATCAACTTCGCGAACCTGTTCACCCAGGGGGCCGCGATCACGCTGATCGCGATGGGCCTGGTGTTCGTGCTGCTGCTCGGCGAGATCGACCTGTCGGCGGGTTTCGCCAGCGGCGTGTGCGCGGCGGTGCTCGCGGTCACGCTGACCAGCGCGGGCCTGCCCTGGTACGTGTGCGTGGTGGCCGCGATCCTCACCGGTGTGCTCATCGGCACGGTGCTCGGCGGGCTGGTCGCCAAGGTCGGCATACCGTCGTTCGTGGTGACGCTGGCGGGATTCCTCGCCTTCCAGGGCCTGGTCCTGGTGCTGGTCGACGAGGGCACGAACATCTCCATCAGGAACAGCGTGATCGTCGCCATCGCGAACAGGAACCTGCCCCCGTGGCTGGGCTGGGCGCTCTACGCGGTCTGCGTGGCGGTCTTCGCGGGCGTGCAGCTCAGGCGGGCCAGATCCCGCGCCAAGCGCGGCCTGATCGCCGACCCGATGTCGCTGATCGCGATCCGCGTGGGCATGCTGGCGCTGTTCGCCGGGCTCGCGGTCTTCACGCTCAACCTGGAGCGCAGCCGCAACCCCGAGCTGGTCTCGCTCACGGGCGTGCCGATCGTGGTGCCGCTCATCCTGGTGCTGCTGGTCGTGTGGACGCTGGTGCTGCGCCGCACCGGTTTCGGCCGGCACCTGTACGCGGTCGGAGGCAACGCCGAGGCCGCGAGGCGAGCGGGCATCCCGGTCGACCGCATCAAGATCTACGCGTTCGTGATCTGCTCCTCGATGGCCGCGATCGGCGGGATCGTGGCCGCGTCCAGGGCAAGTTCCGTCGACCCGAACACGGGCGGCAGTTCCGTCCTGCTGTACGCGGTGGGCGCGGCCGTCATCGGCGGCACGAGCCTGTTCGGCGGCAAGGGCAGGGTGCTGGACGCCGTGATGGGCGGCGCGGTGGTGGCCGTGATCGAGAACGGCATGGGCCTGATGGGGTACGGGGCCAGTGTGAAATACCTGGTCACCGGATCCGTCCTGCTGCTCGCCGCGGGTGTCGACGCCCTGGCGCGCAAGCGGGCGGCGGCCGCTGGATTAAGGTGATCAGCGACTCGCAGCCCCTGAAGGAACTCCAGACCATGCGTGCCGGACCGTCTCAAGAGGACATCAGGCGCCACAATCTCGGCGCGCTGCTCCGGCATGTGCACCTGGGCGGGCCGATCTCGCGCGCCGAGCTCACGTCCAGGATGGGGCTCAACCGGAGCACCATCATGGCCCTGACCTCCGACCTCACCGCCGCGGGGCTGGTACGCGAGGAGCTGCCGCGCGAAACGCGCCGTGCCGGGCGGCCCTCGCTCGTGGTGCGGCCCGAGTCGGCGCGGGTCTACGTGTTCGCGTTCGACGTGGGCCCCGACCGGCTCGCCGTCGCACGTGTGGGGCTGGGCGGGGTCATCCTCGACCGCAGGGAGGTCCCGCGCGACCGGAGCCGGTTCAAGCTGGACGAGCTGGCCGCGACGTTGTCCGGGTTCGCCCGGCAGATGCGGCGCAGGACCAGGGCCGACACGGTGTGCGTCGGCGCGGCGGCGGCCGTGTCCGGCGGCGTGCGCAAGGCCGACGGCGTGGTGACGTTCGGCCCCAACCTGCTGGACGGGGAGGTGCCGTTCGGCGAGGAACTGGGCCGCAGGCTGGGCCTGGGGCTGCCGGTCAGTGTGGGCAACGACGCCAACCTGGGCGCGCTCGCCGAGCACAGCCGCGGGGTCGGCGCGGCCGTCAAGGACCTCATATACCTGCACGGCGACGTCGGCATCGGCGGCGGGATCATCGCGGGCGGTCATCTGCTCGGCGGCCACGACGGCTACGGCGGGGAGGTCGGCCACATGGTCGTCAACCCGGGCGGCCGCGCCTGCGGCTGCGGCTCCAGCGGCTGCCTGGAGGCGGAGGTGGGAGAGCGGGCGCTGCTGGAGTCGGCCGGCCGGTTCGGCGCGCAGCAGGGCAGGGACGCGGTCAGGGCCGTGGTGGAGGCCGCCGACCGCGGCGACATCGGGGCGCAGGAGGGCCTGAAGAGGGTCGGCGAGTGGCTGGGGCTCGGCGTCGCGAACCTGGTGAACATCTTCAACCCGGAGATGCTGATCTTCGGCGGGATGTTGCGGGAGATCTATCTCGGCTCGGCCGCGCAGGTGCGCACGCAGCTCACGCTGCACGCCATGGCGCCGCAGCGCGACCGGCTGCGGCTGCGCACGTCGGCCCTGGGCGACGCCGCGACCCTGGTGGGGGCGGCCGAGCTCGCCTTCGCCCACGTGCTGTCCGACCCGCTGGAGGTCCTGGCCCGCGCCAACGTCTGAGGGCCGCCTCATCCGTGGTCAGGTGCCCGCGATCAGGCGACCGCGGAGTCGCCCGCCGTCCAGGTGTCGCAGTGGCCGGTCGCCCCGCCGCGGTAGCCGCGGTCCTGCCAGGCCGCCAGGTTGCCGGGCCTGCCGTGGGCCTGGCTCTCGTCCGCCTCGCTCACGGCCCTGAGCCACGCCTCCCACGCGATGCCGGGGCCGATCGAGTCCAGCGCGGCGCTGTAGAAGACGCCCGCGTAGCACTCGGCCTGCATCTCCAGCCGGTGGTTCAGCAGGTTCCGCGCCTGTCCGGAGGCCGGCTGGTACAGCGCGTTGTACGCGTCGAGCACGCCGGTGAGCCGCTGCACGTGGTGTCCCCACTCGTGGGCGACGGAGTGCGCGATGTTCATCCTGAACGGGTCGCGCAGCTCGTCCTGCATGATCCGGACGACGATCGTCTGCTGGTCCGGGCAGTACTGTGCGCCGTGGTCGGTGATCGCGCCGCACACCGAGCCGGTTCCCGTCGTGACGGACAGCTCGGGCGGCGTGTAGGCCAGTCCGGCCACGGCGAACGTGACGGCCCAGAACCGGTCGGCGCAGTCGGCCATCGCGCGGTGGAACGACCTGAGCGAGGCCACGCTGCCCAGCCGGATGTCGGGAATGTCGCACAGGAGCGGCAGGCCGGTGCCGCTCATCTCTCCGGACAGCCCGGCGGGCGCCTCTCGTTGCGCCGCGCGGGCGGGGCCCGGCAGGAGCAGACCGGCGACCACGCACACGGCTGCCGCTAAGTGGGATAAGCGCACGATGGCGGATCTTAGGTCATCTGACGTTACGGGACGCGGTGGCCCAGGTGTTGCACGCGCCCGGTGTGCCGCGCTTGAACCCGCGTAACATCCAGGCCGCCTGCGTGGGCCCCTTGCCGTGGTCGTTCTGGGGCCAGCCCTTGGCGCCGTTCTTCCTGAACCACTCCACGGTGTAGGCCCAGTCGGCGGTGGAGACCAGCTCGGAGCCCCGCATCGTGCGCATGAAGGCGGCGGAGAAACACTCGGCCTGGAGCTCGGACTTGCGTGAGAGCAGCAGCCGCCTGGTCTTGCCCGCGAGGGTCCTGGCCGTCCAGTAATAGTTCCAGATACCGGAGATCTGCTGCACGTGGTGGCCGTACTCGTGGGCGATCAGCCGGGTGATCCCGAGCGGGAACGGGTTGCGTAGCTGGTCTTTGCTGATCATGAGGTACATGGTGCGGTCGGTGGAGCAGTAGACGCCGTCGGCGCCGGCGTTCCACACCCCGCAGGGCGTCTTGACTCTCCGGGTGATGATGCGCAGCCGCGGTTTGGTGAAGGTCATCTCCGCCTTGCGGAACTGCAGGCCCCACACCCGGTTCAGGCACGCGGTCACGCGGGTCAGGAAACGCCGGTACGCGGTGATGCTCCTGGCGGGAAGGGGGCCGGGGCGGCAGTCGACGTCGGTGAGCCGCCCGGTCCTGTAGAGCGGATTACGGATCGCCACCCCCTTGCCGAGGTCGGGCACCCGCGCCTGCTGGCCCGCGGCACGTGAGGGAGGGGCGGCGAGCTGCTGGGCCTCGTTGCGTAACCCCTCCGGCGTCATGGTCACGTCCACCAAGACGAGCACCAGACCGGCCGCTGCCAGGGAAAGAGCCAGTGCGGCGGCCACAAATGCTGCGAGTTTAGTTTTGTGGACGGAGTTCATAGGTAACGAAAGAGTAGGTCAAGATCGGACATACCGGGGTGGGTTTGACTCGATGGAGTCAGTGAGGCGTCCGCGAACTACACTCGGGGAATCGGCGGACAAGAGCAGAGGGGAGTCGGATCCGTGAGCGGGTTGCTGGGCTCGGTAAAGGGACCGCAGGACGTCAAACGGCTCACTGTGGAGGAGTTGCCGCGGCTCGCGGGGGAGATCCGTGACCTGCTCGTCGACTCGTGCGCGAAGTACGGCGGCCACCTGGGCCCCAACCTCGGCGTGGTCGAGCTGACCATCGCCGTGCACCGGGTCTTCGACTCGCCGGCCGACCCGGTCGTCTGGGACACCGGCCACCAGGCGTACGTGCACAAGCTCCTCACCGGCCGCGCGTCCGGGTTCGACGCGCTGAAGCAGGAGGGCGGCCTGTCGGGCTACCCGAGCAGGGCCGAGTCGGAGCACGACTTCGTCGAGAACTCCCACGCCTCGACCGCGCTGTCCTACGCCGACGGCCTGGCCAAGGCGTTCAAGCTGCGCGGCGAGCGCGACCGCACGGTGGTCGCCGTGATCGGTGACGGCGCGCTGACCGGCGGCATGGCCTGGGAGGCGCTCAACAACATCGCCGCCATCAAGGACCTGCCGGTCGTCATCGTGGTCAACGACAACGGCCGCTCCTACTCGCCCACCATCGGCGGCCTGGCCTCCCACCTGTCCTCGCTGCGGGTCAACCGCCACTACGAGGACGTGCTCGAATACGTCAAAGACAAGATCGGCAACGTTCCGGTCCTCTACGACGCGCTCCACGGCTTCAAGAAGGGCGTCAAGGACGTCATCGCGCCGCAGGTGATGTTCGAGGACCTCGGCCTGAAATACGTCGGGCCCATCGACGGCCATGACGAGCAGGCCATGGAGGCGGCGCTGCGCAAGGCCCGCGGCTTCCGGGGGCCCGTCATCGTGCACGCGCTCACCCAGAAGGGCCGCGGCTACGCCCCCGCCGAGGACCACGACGAGGACCAGTTCCACTCGCCCGGCGCCTTCGACCGGGCCACCGGCGCGGAGAAGCCCAAGGGCCGCATCTGGACCAACGTGTTCAGCGAGGAGCTGGTCCGGCTCGGCAAGGAGCGCGACGACCTGGTCGCGATCACCGCGGCCATGCTTCACCCGACGGGCCTCAACAGCTTCGCCGAGGCCTACCCCGACCGCATCTACGACGTCGGCATCGCCGAGCAGCACGCGCTCACCAGCGCCGCAGGTCTCGCTCTCGGCGGCCTGCACCCGGTGGTGGCCCTCTACGCCACCTTCCTCAACCGCGCGTTCGACCAGCTCCTCCTGGACGTCGCCCTGCATCGGCTGCCGGTCACCGTCGTGCTCGACCGGGCGGGCGTCACGGGCGACGACGGCGCCAGCCACAACGGCATGTGGGATCTGTCCATCCTCCAGGTGGTGCCCGGCCTCAGGGTCGCGGTGCCGCGCGACGGCGACCGGCTGACCGAGTTGCTGCGCGAGGCCGTGGAGGTCTCCGACGGCCCGACCGTGCTGCGCTTCCCGAAGGGCCCGATCGCCGCGACGCTCGACGCGGTCGGCCGGCTGGGCGAGATGGACGTGCTGCGCGCCCCGAAGGGCGACGCGGAGGGCGGGCAGGAGCCCGAGCCCGACGTGCTGCTGGTCGGCGTGGGCCCGATGGCGCAGGTCTGCATGGAGGCGGCGGTCCTGCTCGACGCCCAGGGCATCGCGACCACCGTGGTCGACCCGCGCTGGGTCAAGCCGCTCGACGAGGCGCTCGCGCCGGCGGCCGAGCAGCACAAGCTGGTGGCCGTCGTCGAGGACAACGGCCGGGTGGGCGCGGTGGGCGACGCCGTGGCCCGCCTGCTGCGCGACGCCGACGTCGACGTGCCCGTCCGCACCTTCGGCATCCCGCAGGAGTTCCTCGACCACGCCAAGCGGGCCGTGATCCTCAGCCGCATCGGCCTGACCGGCCAGGACCTCGCTCGCCAGATCACCGAGGCGGTCGCCAGGCGCGCCCAGGCAGAGGAGCCCGCCCGCCACTGAACGCCCCGGACCATGCCCCCGGCGGCGCATGACGGCCGGGGGCGTGGGAAGGATCGCTGATCGTGGACATCTTTCGCACGAAGAGCGTCGAGCAGTCGATCAGCGACACCGAAGCCCCCGAACACCAGCTGCGCAAACGCCTGACGGCCACGGACCTGACGGTCTTCGGCATCGGCGTGATCGTCGGCACAGGAATCTTCGTGCTCACCGGCCAGGTTGCCAAGGAGCTGGCCGGCCCGGCGGTGGCCATCTCCTTCGTCGTCGCGGCCGTCGTCTGCGCCCTGGCGGCGCTGTGCTACGCCGAGTTCGCCTCCACGATCCCGGTGGCGGGGTCCGCCTACACCTTCTCCTTCGCCACGCTGGGAGAGTTCCCCGCGTGGGTGATCGGCTGGGACCTGGTCCTGGAGCTGGCGCTGGCCGCCGCCGTGGTGGCGGTGGGCTGGTCGGGCTATTTCGCCTCGATGCTGGCCTCCGCCGGCCTGGGGCTGCCCGCCACGATCGCCGGTGACGATCCCGTGGTCAATCTGCCCGCCGTCGTCATCGTCGCCGTCCTCACGACGGTCCTGGCGGTCGGCATCAAGCTGTCCTCACGCGTCAACCTCATCCTGGTGATCACGAAGGTCGCCGTGGTGCTGCTCGTCATCGTGGCCGGGCTGTTCTTCATCAAGGGCGCCAACTACACGCCGTTCATCCCCGAGGCGGTGGCCACGCCGCGTGTGGAAGGCACGAAGGCGCCGCTGATCCAGCTGCTGTTCGGCATCACGCCGGTCGCGTTCGGCGTGATCGGCATCTTCTCGGCCGCGGCCATCGTGTTCTTCGCGTTCATCGGCTTCGACATCGTGGCCACCGCCGCGGAGGAGACCGTGAGGCCGCAGCGGGACGTGCCGCGCGGCATCCTCGGCTCGCTGGGGATCTGCACGCTCCTGTACGTCGCCGTCTCCATCGTCGTCGTCGGCATGCAGCGCTACAGCGAGCTGAGCACGTCGGCGCCGCTGTCGGACGCCTTCATCGCGGTCGGTCAGCCGTGGCTGGCCGGCATCATCAGCGTGGGCGCGCTGGCCGGCCTGACGACGGTGGTGCTCGTCCTGCTGCTGGGCCAGACCCGGGTGCTCTTCGCGATGTGCCGCGACGGGCTGCTGCCGCGCTCGATGGCCAGGGTCAATCCGCGTTTCGGCACGCCGTTCCGGCTCACGGTCCTCATCGGGCTGGTCACGATGGCGCTGGCCGGGTTCGTGTCGTTCGGAGAGCTGGCCGAGCTGGTGAACATCGGCACGCTCTTCGCGTTCGTGGTGGTCTCGATCGGCGTGGTGGTGCTCAGGCGCACCAGGCCGGACCTGCCGCGGGCGTTCAGGGCGCCGCTGGTGCCGGTGCTGCCGATCCTGTCCGTGCTGGCCTGCCTCTACCTGATGCTCAACCTGCCGGCGCAGACATGGCTGCGGTTCGTCATCTGGATGATCATCGGCGTCGTGCTCTATTTCGCGTACGGCTACTGGCACAGCAGGACGGCGATGCCCTGGCAGAAGAGCGACCGCTGAGCAACGCCGGGGGTGGGGCGCGGACCACCCCCGTGCCGGGGTCAGAGCGCGGCGACGGCTCCGGTCGCGGCCTTGGCCTGGCAGCCGTTGGGGAAGACCTTCCCCCACTTCACCGTCGTGCCGTACCACCGGCCGACGACCGCGATGACGTGCGGCCTGAACTCCTTCGTGCAGGCCGTGCCGGGCGAGACGTTGAGCTTGGCCGGGTCGCCTCCGACCCGGCGCAGCTGGCGGCAGGCCGTGCGCGCGTCGGGGTGGGTGCCACCGGTGGGCGCGCAGCGGAGCCAGGCCGTCTTCGTGGCCCCGCCCTTGACCGAGTTGACGATCTTGAGTTGCACCTTGGGGTCGCGCGCCGCCGCTGCGGGCGACGACGCGCCCGCCAGGAGGGCTCCGCAGAGCGCGATGGTGCCGGCTGCTCTCATCATGGTTACTCTCCGTTCGTAGGACGGCACCAAACGCTACGGCGGAGGAGCGTGCGGCGTGGGGAGGCCCGCCGGGCGGGCCTCCGTAAAATCACGCGGGAACCGAGGCCACGCCCGGAGGAAGGAAGCGCGGCTGGGCGATACCGGACCTGTCCAGATACGGCGTGATGCCGCCCAGATGGAACGGCCAGCCGGCGCCGAGGATCATGCACAGGTCGATGTCCTGCGCCGCCGCGACGACGCCCTCGTCCAGCATGATCCGGATCTCCTCGGCCAGCGCCGCCAGCACCCGCTCGCGCACCTGCTCGGCGGTGGACGGCCGGTCGCCGCCTGCGAAGAGCGCCACCGCCTCCGCGTCGAGCGTCAGGTCCGGCAGGTAGACGCCCGGCTTGCCGGCTGCGACCAGCTCGGCCAGGTTCCGCGAGACGCCGAACCTCTCGGGGAACGCCTCGTGGAGCGTCCGCGCCACGTGCAGGCCGACGGCCGGACCGACGAGCTGCAGCAGCGCGAACGGCGTCATCGGCAGGCCCAGCCCGTCGAGCGCGTGCTCGGCCGTCTCCAGCGGCGTGCCCTCGTCCACGGCCGCCACGACCTCGCCCATGAAGCGCGTCAGCAGCCGGTTGACCACGAATGCAGGGGCGTCCTTGACCAGCACCGACGACTTCTTCAGTGTCCTGCCCACCGCGAACGCCGTGGCCAGCGTGGCGGCGTCCGTCGCGGCGCCCGCGACGATCTCCAGCAGCGGCATCACCGCGACCGGGTTGAAGAAGTGGAACCCGACCAGCCGCCCGGGGTGAGCGAGTTCGGCGCCCATCGCGGTCAGCGACAGCGAGGAGGTGTTCGTGGCCAGCACACAGGAAGGGCCGACGACGGCCTCCACCTCGGCGAGGACCTGCTTCTTGACCGCGAGGTCCTCGAAGACCGCCTCGATCACGAAGTCGGCGTCGGCGAAGGCGTCCTTGGATGGCGAGCCGGTCACCAGCGACGTGAGCCGGTTGGCCTGGTCCCGCGAGAGGCGGCCCTTGGCCAGCAGCTTGCCGATCTCGTCCCGCACGTACGCCACGCCCTTGTCGATCCTCGCCTGGTCGACGTCGGTCAGCACGACCGGCACCTCCAGCCGGCGGGCGAACAGCAGCGCCATCTGCGAGGCCATCAGCCCAGCCCCGACGATGCCGACCTTGCCCACCTTGCGGGCGAGCGCCGGGTCGGGCGCGCCCGCCGGCTGCTTCGCGCGCCGCTGCACCAGGTCGAACGCGTAGAGCCCGGCCCGCAGCTCGTCACCCGTCAGCAGGTCGGCCAGCGCCTCGTCCTCGGCGGCGAACCCCTCGTCGCGGGTCGCGGTGCGGGCCCGCGCGATCAGGTCGAGCGCCCGGTAGGGGGCGGGCGCCGCGCCGCGCAGCTTCATGTCGACCAGGAACCGCGCGTCGGCGACCGCCTTGTCCCAGCCGTCGTGCTCGGGCCGCTCCACGACCACCTCGCCGCCGATCACCTGGGCGGCCCAGCGCAGCGACTCCTCCAGGAAGTCGGCGGGTTCGAACAGGGCGTCGGCGACGCCCAGCTCGTACGCCTGCCTGCCCTTGGTCATGCGGTTCTGCGCCAGCGGGTTCTCGATGATCAGCTTGATCGCGTCCGCCGGGCCGATCAGGCGCGGCAGCAGTTGCGTGCCGCCCCAGCCGGGCACCAGCCCGAGGAAACACTCGGGCAGCGCCACCGCGGGCACGCCGGAAGAGATCGTCCGGTACGTGCAGTGCAGCGCGACCTCGAGCCCGCCGCCCATGGCCGCGCCGTTCACGAACGCGAACGACGGGATGGGCAGTTCGCCGAGCCGGCGGAACACGTGGTGGCCCAGCCGGGCGACGGCCAGCGCCTCCTCACGGGTGCGCAGGGCCGCCGCTCCCTTGAGGTCGGCGCCGACGGCGAAGATGAACGGTTTGCCCGTCACGCCCACCGCGGCCAGGTCGGTGCGCTCGGCGATCTCCGACAGGGCGCCGTTCAGCGCGAACAGGCCGTGCGGGCCGAACGTGTTCGGTCTGGTGTGGTCGAAGCCGTTGTCCAGGGTGATCAGCGCCATCGTGCCGGCGCCGCCGGGCAGGCGCACGTCGCGTACCAGCGCCTTGGTGACGACCTCGTCGGCGGCGCGCTCGCTCAGCAGCGCACGCCAGTTGTCCAGCTCGCTCATGCCAGGTTCTCCCAGATCACAGTGCCGCCCATGCCCAGTCCGACGCACATCGTGGTGATGCCGTAACGCACGCCGGGACGTTCGCCGAACTGCCGCGCGAGCTGCGTCATCAGCCGCACCCCCGAAGAGGCCAGAGGGTGGCCGTAGGCGATGGCACCGCCGTAGGGGTTCACGCGCGGGTCGTCGTCGGCGATGCCGAAGTGCTCGAGGAACGCCAGCACCTGCACGGCGAACGCCTCGTTGATCTCGAACAGCCCGATGTCGGAGATGTCCAGCCCGGCCAGGCGCAGCGCCCGCTCCGTGGACGGGATCGGCCCGACGCCCATGACCTCGGGGTCGACGCCCGCGAACGCGTAGGACACGAGCCGCATCTTCGGCGCCAGCCCCAGCTCGCCGGCGACCTCCCCGGCGGCCACGACGCAGCCGGTGGCGCCGTCGTTGATGCCGGAGGAGTTGCCCGCCGTGACGTTGCCGTGCGGACGGAACGGCGTCTTGAGCGCGCTCAGGCCCTCCATGGTGGTGCCCGGCCTCGGCGCCTCGTCCTCGACGGCCAGGCCCCAGCCCTTCTCGGCCGTCCTGATCGCGGCCGGCACCAGGTCGGGCTGGATTCTGCCGTCGGCGTACGCCTTGGCCGCCCGCTCCTGCGACAGCACCGCGTACGTGTCGGCGCGCTCCTTGGTGATCGACGGGTAGCGGTCGTGCAGGTTCTCCGCCGTCATGCCCATGACCAGGGCGCTCGGGTCGACCAGCTTCTCCGACAGGAAGCGCGGGTTCGGGTCGACGCCCTCGCCCATGGGGTGGCGGCCCATGTGCTCGACGCCGCCGGCGATGGCGACGTCGTACGCGCCGAACGCGATGCCGCCCGCGACCGTGGTGACAGCGGTCATCGCGCCCGCGCACATGCGGTCGACGGCGTAGCCGGGCACGCTCTTAGGCAGCCCGGCCAGCACCGCCGCCGACCGGCCGATGGTCAGGCCCTGGTCGCCGATCTGCGTGGTCGCGGCGATGGCGACCTCGTCGACGCGCTCGGGCGGCAGGCCGGGGTTGCGCCTGATGAGCTCGCGGATGACGCGGACGACCAGGTCGTCGGCGCGGGTCTCCGCGTACAGCCCGTTCGGCCCCGACCGGCCGAAGGGTGTGCGCACGCCGTCGACGAACACGACGTCACGAGAGGAAGGCACGGATTCGCTCCTCGTTGGCTGGATGGGTTCCGCGCCTATGCTACTCGTCGGTAACTACTCCGAGCACAAGAGCGGCGGTCAGCAGCGCGTAGACCGCCGCCGTCGCCGGCTCCCACAGATGGGCGCGGGCCGCGAGCAGGGCCGCCACCGCCACCGCCGCGCCCGCCCAGAGCGCGCCCGTCCGCAGCGTGCCCGTGCGCGGGCGGGGGCCGTGGCCCGGATCCCACGGGTCCCCCGGCGAGGCGCCCGAACGCCGGGCGCGGGCCAGCAGCCACAGCGCGTCGCGGGCCCACCAGAGCAGGAACAACACCCCGGCCCCGCAACTCGTCACCGCCAGCGCCTCGACCGCCCAGCTCAGGTCGTCGGCGACGGAGTACAGGGCGGCCTGGTCGAAGAAGCCCGGCGTGGTGCCGCCGAGCAGCAGCGTCACCGCCCAGCCCGCGGCGAGGGCGAGCCGGCTGAACGGCCGGATCCCGCCCGAGTGCGCGGCGCCGTACAGCTCGTGCTCGCGCCACCGGACCAGGCGGGCCCGCACGCCCCACGCGTACTGGGTGACGGCCATCGTGGGCAGCGCCGCCACCAGTGCCACCAGGGACAGCACCGCGAGCGGCACCGTCTGCTCCCTGGTCGGAGCCCGGTCGGCGAGCAACTGGGCGGTGGCCAGCACCGCGATCGAGGTGGACAGCGCGACGAAGGCGCGGTGGCGGGCGGCCCTGGCGCGGGCCCGCAGCCCGGCCACCTGCTCGGCGCCTGGAGGGGGCGCCATCTCGGTCAACAGCATGCCCGTCATGATGGCGTCACCCGGCGTAGCGACGCCCGTGATTCGCGCTCATTGGATGGAGTCCTCGATGCCGCCGTCCAGTGCCGTCCAGGCCTGCGCCGCCTCACCGGGGAGCGCCGTCGTCGACGCCGGCGTCGCCCACCACCACGGCTGCTGAGGGGCTTCGTCCGCTCGTACGTGGCATGACAGGGACGCACGTTACACAGCGTGTTTTTAGGGAAACATGTGAAATTTCCGGACAAGTGGTGGTCGTGTCTGCTAGGAAAGGGCGGGTCGTATTCGTATTAGAGAGGTTCCATCGTGGCGCGCGACGAGAACGACAGGCCATACGAGGATGGGCAGGGTAGGTCGTTGAACCCGGAGATGACGGGTGATGTGCTGTCTCCGCGGTGGAGCACTGAGGACACCGACGAACAACCCGCCATCCAGGTGGTCGGCAACGAGACCTACATCCTCCCGCTGGAGAAGGGCGCCGAGCCCCAGTTGATCGAGCGGCGTGACGTCCTTGACGACCCCGGTCACCATGACGTGCTCAGCGGGACGTCCCCGGCGTACGACGCCGGCGGGACAGGCGGCTCACATGACGTGCTCGACGGGGGAAGCGCTCCGCGTGACGTGCTGGGCGGCGGCAGTGATCCCCATGACGTGCTGGGCGGCGGGAGTGACTCCCAGCGTGACGTGCTGAGCGGTCCCAGTGGGCACGACTTCGGCGGCCCGAGCGGCCCGCACGAGTTCGGCGGGCCCAGTGGCGGGCACGACTTCGGCGGTCCGAGTGGTCCGCACGACTTCGGCGGTCCGAGCGGTCCGCACGACTTCGGGGGGCACAGCGGTCCGCACGAGGTGCTCGACGAGCGCGGCGGCTCCCGCCATCCCGACGACGACTCCCCCTACCTCCCGCTCGACCGGGGGTACGAGGCCGACGACCTGGACGACGACAAGCCCAAGCGCGGCTTCCTCGGCTCAGGCTGGACCGACGACTCCGGCGACGGGGGGCGCTCCTCCCGCGGCGGAGGCGGTGGCGCCGGTGGTGGCAGCGGCGAGGGCGAGGTGCGTCACCGCACCAGGGTCCTGCTGGTGGCGGCCGCCGCGGTGGTGCTGGTCGGCGTCGGCGTGGGCTGGATGCTCACCGGTACGTCCTCCGACGACCCGTGCGCCGGCGGCAGGTGCGCCAGCGCCGGTGAGGTGACCGCTCCGTCCGACTCGGCCGTCCCCTCCGAGGAGGAGACTCCGGTGGAGGAGACCGAGACCGAGCCCACCGAGACGGCCACGGACGAGCCCACCGAGACGGAGCCGACGCGGCAAAGCCGCCCGCAGGGGGAGACCCGCGCGACGCGTGAGCCTCAGAGCCGGCCGTCGCCCACCCGCGACATCGGCGACCCGACGACCAAGGCCAGCCCCAGGTCGACCCTGGCCCCGCGGGATGAGATGCGGGACACCGACACTCCGACCGAGAGGCGGCCGGACCGGGATTCGCGGAACACCAGCCAGGAGTCGCAGGACCAGCCTCCCGCGTCGCAGCCCACGACGCAGGCCCCGGTGCCCGACCCGGAGCCGACCGAGGAGGAGAGCAAGGGACTGCTCGACATCCTGTTCCCCTGGGCATAGGACCTGGGCGCAGGACAGACCACGCTCCGGGTGGGCCGCCGAGCGCGGCCCACCCGTAGGATGCGGATCCAGGTGCTGGTCCGGCAGACTTGGAAACCGCTTTCCTAGGAGGTCTCGTGGTCACGCTTGAAGACGTCGCCAAGCAGGCGGGCGTCTCACTGGCGACCGCCTCGCGGGTGCTCAACGGCAGCACCCGCCAGGTCGGCGCGGCTTTGCGGGCGCGCGTCGAGCAGGCCGCCGACGAGCTCGGCTACCGCGCCAACATCGCGGCCCAGACGCTGGCCCGCGGCGCGAGCAACGTCATCGGCATCGTTGTCCACGACCTGACCGACCCCTACTTCGCGGCCCTGGCCGACGGGGCGATGCGGGCCGCGGCCACCGAGGGTCTGCTCGTCATGGTGGGCACCACGCATCGCGACCCCGAGCAGGAGATCGCCTACGTCGCGACGCTCAGCGCCCAGCGCGTCAGAGCGGTGCTGCTCGTCGGCTCACGCGTCGCCGACCCTGCCGTCACCGGGCGCCTGCGCGACGAGCTGGCCCGATACCAGGCCGGCGGCGGCCGGGCGGCCTGCGTGGGCCAGGACCTGCTCGGCGTCGACACCGTCGCGCCGGCCAACCGGCAGGGCGCCGCCGAGCTGGCGCGGGCCCTGGCCGGCCTGGGGCACACCCGCTTCGCGGTGCTGGCGGGGCCGCCGCACCTGGTGACGGCGGCCGATCGTTGCGCCGGGTTCGTCGAGGCGCTGGAGGAACTGGGCCTGCCCGCGCCGCAGGTGATCCACGGGCCGTTCGACCGCGACGGCGGCTACGCCGCGGCCTCGCAGGCCGGCGACGCGACCTGCGTGTTCGCGGTCAACGACGTGATGGCGGTCGGGGCGCTCGCGGCCTACCGCGAACGCGGCGTACGCGTGCCCGATGACGTCTCGGTGGCCGGGTTCGACGACATCGTCACCTTGCGTGACCACGTGCCCGCGCTGACGACCGTGCGCCTGCCGTTGAAGGACATGGGGGCCCGGGCGCTGGAGCTGGCGCTGGGCGAAGGAGATCCGGCCGTGGTCGAGCAGGTCGCGGGCGAGGTCGTGCTGCGGGAGAGCGTGCGGAGGATGACGTGAGACTGGCGGTCAGCACGCTGGGCATGCCCGGCGAGGGGCTCGGCAGGGCGATCGAGATCGCGACCGGAGGCGGCTGCCAGGGGCTGGAGTTGCGCCTGCACCCCGACACCGGCGTGCACTCCGGCCTGGACGCCGCTGAGCGGCGCTCGGTGCGGGAACGGGTGGAGCGGGCGGGCCTGGAGATCTCCGCCCTCGCCGGATATGTCGGCATCTGTGAGCCAGGACCGGACGAACCCGTCGTCAAGGTGCTCCTCGCCGACCTGCGGCTCGCCGCCGACCTGGGCGCTCCCGGCGTGCGGGTCTTCCCCCGCGGCGACGATCCGGCCGTCGGCGCCCGCAGGCTCAAGGCGGTCTCCGGTACGGCGGGCGCCCTCGGTCTCCGCGTGCTCGTCGAGACGCACGACGCCATGGCCACCGGCGCCGCCGTGGCCGCCCTGCTCGCCGAGGCGGGCAGCCCCGAGACCACCGGCGCGCTGTGGGACCTGCTGCACCCCTGGCGCAACGGCGAGCCGCCGGCGGACTCGCTCGCCGCGCTCGGGCCCCACCTGGCCTACGTCCAGGTCAAGGACGCCGTGTCGGCGCACGACACCACGCCGGTGCCCCTGTGGACCGGGTCCGTGCCGCTCGACGAGGCGGGCGGGCTGCTGCGCGACGCCGGCTACGGCGGCTGGGTGTCGCTGGAGTGGGAGCGCACGTGGTATCCCCAGGTCGCTCCGGTCGAGGAGATCCTGCCGGGAGCGGCCGACTGGGTGCGACGTTTCACCGCTTAGATAGGGGGATGTCCGCATCCAAGAACAAAGTCCTCGTTGTCGGTATGGACGGCCTGCGCTTCGACCGGCTCCAGGCCGTGGGCGCGCCGGTGCTGGCGGAGCTGATGGCCTCCGGTGCGTACGGCACCAGCATGCTCCCCTATGGTGAGGCCGGCACGCCGCGTACGGAGTCGGCGGGCGAGGTCGTGCCCAAGGCTCCTGAGCCGGCGACCGGCGGCCGGACGATCAGGTCGCGTACGGACTCGGGGCCCGGCTGGTCGTCCATCGCCACCGGGGCCTGGCCCGACAAACACGGCGTCGTAGACAACAGCTTCGCCGCACCCCAGTTCCAGAAATATCCGGATTTTCTGACTCGTGCGCAGAATGTCCGCCCTGAGCTGTCCACCGCCGCCTTCTTCTCGTGGGCGGCGCTCGCCGAGCACGGCGCGTTCGGCCCGGCGGCCGGCCACCGGTTCGTGCGCGACGGCTACGCCATCGGCTGGGCCGAGGCCGACACGCAGGTCGCCGCCGCGGCCGGACGGCACCTGGCCACGAGCGACCCGGACGCGGTGTTCGTCTACCTGGGCGAGACCGACGACGTGGCGCACGACCTCGGCCCGCACTGCCCCGAGTACGCCGCCGCACTGCAGACCCAGGACGCCTACCTGGGACGCCTGCTCGACACCGTCCGTGCCCGGCCCTCGTACGCGGACGAGCGCTGGACCGTGCTCGTCACGACCGACCACGGGCACGTGGACGAGGGCGGTCACGGCGGAGACTCGGAGGAGGAGCGCAGGGTGTTCGTGATCGCCGGCCGGCTGGGTGAGCACCTGGGCGGACGTCGACTGAGCGGTCCCCGGCTGGTCGACGTGGCTCCGACGGTGCTCGCCCTGGTGGGGGCGAACGTCGATCCCGCCTGGGATCTGGACGGTGAGCCGCTGCCCCTGTGACTTCTTTCATCATGTGTTGAATTCTTGCCGGGAAAGCGTGACACTCGTGTCAGGACGCTGAAGGGCAGGGGTGCATCTGATGAACACGGCACTGGATTTCTCCGAGATCGACGCGGGGATGCTCGCCGAGGTGGGCGGCAAGGCCGCCAACCTCGGCGAGCTGACCAGGGCGGGGCTGCCCGTGCCCCCAGGCTGGGTGCTGACCACGGAGGCGTACCGTCAGGTCGCCGTTGGCCTGGAGACGAGCGGCGAAGGGCTCGCCGAGCGCGCCAGGCGGCACCTGCTGGAGGCCCCGGTGCCGGCGACCGTGCACGAGACGATCGTCAAGGCGTACACCGCGCTCGGGGACGACGTGCCGGTGGCCGTGCGCTCCTCCGCCACCGCCGAGGACCTGCCGTTCGCGAGCTTCGCCGGGCAGCAGGACACCTTTCTCAACGTGGTGGGAGCGGACGCGGTGGCCGACGCCGTACGCCGCTGCTGGGCCTCCCTCTGGACCGACCGAGCCGTCGCCTACCGCGAGTCGAACGGCATCGACCACGCCGCCGTACGGCTCGCGGTGGTCGTCCAGACGATGGTGGACGCGCGGGTGTCGGGCGTCATGTTCACCGCCAACCCGGTCACGGGCCGCCGGCGCGAGGCCGTCATCGACGCGGCCCCGGGGCTCGGCGAGGCCGTCGTCTCCGGCGCCGTGAACCCCGACCGCTTCACCGTCCACGGGGGTGAGATCCTCGAACGCCGGGCGGGCGACAAGCGGCTGGCGATCCGCGCGCTGCCCGGTGGCGGCACGGAACGTGTCGAGGCCACCGGCGACCTGCCCGGCGAGGAGCTCTGCCTGACCGACGCAGAGGTGCTCGCCCTGGCCGAGCTGGGCACCCGCGTCGAGGACCACTACGGCGCCCCCCAGGACACCGAATGGGCCATCGACCACGACGGCCGGCTCTGGCTCACCCAGGCGCGCCCGATCACCACCCTCTACCCGCTGCCGGACGACCCCAGGCCCGGCCTGCGAGCGTACTTCTCCTTCAACGTCGCCCAGGGCGTCATGGGGCCGCTCACCCCCATGGGGGCGTCGGCGCTCAAGGCGGTCGCCTCGGGAGGGGCCGGGATGTTCGGCCACGGTCCCGCCGACCCCCTCGACGGCCCGGCCTTCATGACCGAGTCGGGGCAGCGGTTGTGGGTGGACCTCACCACCGCCGTACGCAGCAAGGCCGGCCGCGTCATCATGCCGCGCATGCTGCAGCTCGGCGAGGCGCGTACGGGCCCGGTCGTCGATCAGCTGGTGACGGATCCCCGGCTGTCGCTGGCGTACACCTCCCGCCGTCCCGTGATCCGCGGCCTGCGCCGCTTCGCCGGCCGCATCCACGCCCCCTCACGGGTGCTGCTCGCGCTGACCAGGCCGCGCAAGGCCCTGGCGTACACCGCCCGCGTCGGCGAGGTCACCGACCGGCGGCTCCGGCTGCCGGCGGACGCCACCCCGGAGCAGCGCCTCGACCACGCCCAGCGCGTGCTCGTGAACGCCTTCCCCTTCATCGTCTCGATCATGCCGATCGTGATCACGGGCTACGGCCTGTTCGCGCTGTCGTCCAGGCTCTCCGGTGTGCCGCTCGGCGACATGCAGGACGTTTTGCGCAGCGTGCCGCACAACCCCACCACGGAGATGGACCTGGAGCTGTGGGACCTGTCCACCCGCGTCGAACCGGAGCCGTTCCGGAAGGAGCCGGTGGCCGAGCTGGTGCGCCGCTACCGCGCTGGGACGCTCCCGCCCATCGCCCAGCGGGAGATCACGAAATTTCTGGACACGTACGGACATCGCGGCGTCGCCGAGATCGACCTGGGCGTGCCCCGCTGGTCGGAGGAGCCCGGCCACATCCTCGGCGTGATCGCCAACTACCTGCGCATGGACGCCGACGCCGGCCTCGCGCCCGCCGCGCTGTTCGCCAACGGCGCACGTAAGGCGGAGACGGCGATCGCCCGCGTGGCGGCCGAGGCCGGGCGCAAGGGCCGGTGGCGGGCCGCCGTGGTGCGGTTCGCGCTCGGGCGCACACGGATGTACGCGGGGTTGCGGGAGCTGCCCAAGTTCTACGTGGTCAAGTCGCTCGCCGGGGTGCGGCGGAGCCTGCTCCAGGTGGGGGAGCACCTGGTCGGCCTCGGCGTGCTGGACGCGGCGCGTGACGTGTTCTTCCTCGACCTGAGAGAGGCCAGGGCCGCCTTGGGCGGCGGCGACCTGCGCGGGCTGGTGGCGGAGCGGCGCGAAGCGCACGAACGTGAGTCGCGCCGCAGGCACGTGCCCAGGATGCTCCTTTCCGACGGCACCGAGCCCGAGGCGCTGGCCACGCCCGCCGCGGACGGCGCGCTGACCGGCACGGCCGCGTCGGCGGGCACCGTGACCGGCCTGGCCAGGGTGGTGATGGACCCGATGGGCGCGCACCTGGAACCGGGCGAGATCCTCGTCTGCCCCTCGACGGATCCCGGCTGGACGCCGCTGTTCCTGACGGCGGGCGGGCTCGTGATGGAGATGGGCGGCTCGATGTCGCACGGCGCGGTGGTGGCCAGGGAGTACGGCATCCCGGCCGTCGTCGGCGTCGCCGACGCCACCCACCGCATCACCACGGGCCAGGAGATCACGGTCAACGGCGCCGCGGGCACGATCACGCTCCCGTCCTGACACGACGGCACACGCCGCTCACCGGGTGGCGAGCACCACGTCCTCGTAGCGGGCCTTCATCATGGTCACCACCTCGTCAGGGTCGGCGGCCCAGACGTCGGCGTTGAAGATCTCCACCTCGATGTCGCCGGCGTATCCGGCGGCCAGCACCGCCTGCGTGATCGGCGGGAAGGCGATCACGCCGTCACCCATCATGCCCCGCCCGAGCAGCACGTCGGCGGGCAGCGGGTGCAGGTAGTCGCACACCTGGTACGAGGCGATCCTGCGGCCCGCGCGGGCGATGTCGTCGGACAGCCTCGGGTCCCACCAGACGTGGAAGGTGTCCACCACCACGCCGACCTGCTCCTCCGGGTGGGCCAGGCTCAGGTCGAGCGCCTGCCCGAGGGTGGACAGCACGGCCCGGTCGGGACAGTAGACCGGGTGCAGCGGCTCGAGAGCGAGCTTGACGCCCCGCTCCCCGGCGTAGGGGGCGAGCTCCGCCAGCGCCTCGGCCACCCGTTCCCGCGCCCCGGCCAGGTCCCGCGAGAAACCGCCCGCCGCCACGCCGCCGTAACTCCCGCCGCCGGTGCCGCCCGCGCCACCGTCACCCGTGCCGCCCGCCCTCGGAGCGCCGCGCGTGTCCCGGAGGCCTGCCGGCAGCGGCTCGCCCGGGCTCACGCCCGGCAGGCCGCCCACCACCATCACCAGGCAGGCCGCCCCAAGCTCGGCCGCCTCGTCGACGGCCCGCCGGTTGTCGTCGAGCGCGCGGGCCAAGGCACGGCGGCCCTCGTCGCCCGGCAGCCCGCCGGCCGTCAGAAATCCGCCCCTGCACAGCGACGACACACGCAGCCCTGCCGCCCTGACCAGCTTCACGCTCTCCGCGAGGCCCTGCCCGGCGACGTCCTCCCGCCACAATCCGACCGCTTCCAGCCCGTGCCGTACGCATCCGTCCACGGCCTCGGCCACCGTCCAGCGCTGCGTCGTCCGCTGGTTGAGTGACAGGCTCACAGTCCGTTCACCTCCAGCAGCGCCTTCATGCGGCGTACGGCCAGCTCCTGGTCGGCCAGCAGCCCCGCCTGGTCGGCCAGGCGGAACACCTCCGACAGGTGGAGCAGCGAGCGCGCCGACTGGGCGCCGTTCACCATGGCGAACGCGTCCTGGTGACCGTTCAGCCAGGCCAGGAAGACGATGCCGGTCTTGTAGTGGTACGTGGGCGTCTCGAAGATCTTCCTGGACAGCGGGACGGTGGGGGCCAGGATCTCGTCGTACGAGGCCAGCAGCCGGTCGCGGCCCGCGTCGTCAGGGGCGGCCGCGGCCGCGTCGAGGGACTGCAGCGCGGCCGCCGCCGCCGGGGCGATGGCGTCGAAGATGCCCAGCAGCGCGTGGGAGCCGGACCTGATCAGCGACGGGTAGTTGAAGTCGTCGCCGGTGTACAGCCTGACGCCGCCGGGCAGCGCGGCGCGCAACCCCACCTCGTGCTCCTCGTCCAGCAGCGACACCTTCACACCGTCCACCATGGGCGCGTGCGCGTGGACGAGTTCGAGGAACGACGCGGTGGCCGCCGCCACGTCGCGCGAGCCCCAGTAGCCGGCCAGCTGCGGATCGAACATCTCGCCCAGCCAGTGCAGGATCACCGGCCGGTCCGCCAGGCCGAACAGCTTGCCGTACACCTGGTGGTAGTCGTGGGGGCCGCTCGCGGCGCGGGCGAGCTGCCGGGAGGCCATGATGATCACACCGGCGCCGGCGGACTGCACGGTCTCGATCTGCTCGGCGTACGCGGCCGTGATCGTGCCGAGGTCGGTGGCCTGGGGCGCGTGGTCGGTGCCCGCGCCGCAGGAGACCAGCGTCGCGGGGTCGCCGACGGTACGCGCCTCGGCGGCGCTGCGGCGGATGAGCTCCTTGGTGGCCGCCCAGTCCAGGCCCATGTTGCGCTGCGCGGTGTCCATGGCGTCCGCGACGCGCAGTCCGTACGACCACAGGTGGTGGCGGAAGCGGAGGGTGGCCTCCCAGTCGACGGCGGCGGGGGAGCCGGGCGTGTTGTCGCCCAGCGGGTCGGCCACCACGTGCGCGGCGGCGTACACGACGCGGCTGGTGGCCGGGGCGTCCGGCACCGGCCAGGACGTGCGCTCGTTCAGGGTGTACGCCCCGATGCCGGGCAGGTCGATCCTCACAGTTGCGGCACCTCGATCCTGCGCCCCTCGGCGTTGGAACGCAGGCCCAGCTCGGCGAGCTGCACGCCACGGGCGCCCGAGGCGAAGTCGTTGGGGAAGGGCGCGTCCTCCGCCACGTGCCGGACGAACGCCTCCCACTGGACCTTGAACCCGTTGTCGAACTCGGCGTTGTCCGGCACCTCCTGCCAGCCGTCGCGGAAGCGGGCCGTGGCCGGCAGGTCGGGGTTCCAGACGGGTTTGGGGGTGGCCGAGCGGTGCTGCGCGCGGCAGTTGCGCAGGCCCGCCACGGCGCTGCCGTGCGTGCCGTCCACCTGGAACTCGACCAGCTCGTCCCGGTTCACCCGGACCGCCCATGAGGAGTTGATCTGCGCGATGACACCGCCTGCAAGCTCGAAGATCCCGTACGCGGCGTCGTCGGCGGTGGCCTGGTACGTGGCGCCCTGCTCGTCCACGCGGGCGGGGATGTGCGTCACCGCCCTGGCATAGACCGACTCGACCCGGCCGAACAGGTTCTCCATCACGTAGTGCCAGTGCGGGAACATGTCGAGCACGATGCCGCCGCCTTCCTCGGCCCGGTAGTTCCAGGACGGCCGCTGCGCCTCCTGCCAGTCGCCTTCGAACACCCAGTAGCCGAATTCGCCGCGCACCGACAGGATCCGGCCGAAGAAGCCGCCGTCGATCAGCCGCTTCAGCTTGAGCAGGCCCGGCAGGAACAGTTTGTCCTGCACGACGCCGTTCTTGACGCCCTTGGCCGCGGCGGCCTCGGCCAGCGCGAGCGCCTCCTGGGTCGACTCGGCGGTCGGCTTCTCCGCGTAGATGTGCTTGCCCGCCTCGATGGCCTTGAGCACGGACTTGACGCGGGCGCTGGTGACCTGGGCGTCGAAGTAAATGAGGTTGTCGTCGTCGGCGAGGGCCGCATCCAGTTCCGTAGTGAAATCCGAAATGTTGTGTTTAGAAGCAATGTCTGCAAGTTTGTCGGCATTACGGCCGACCAGTACGGGCTTGAGCCTGACCTTTGCGCCGTCCGAGAGCGTGACACCGCCCTGCTCGTTGATGGCCAGAACGGACCGGACCAAATGCTGGCGATAGCCCATTCGTCCGGTGACGCCGTTCATCACGACGCCTATGGTGCGCACGCTCATGAGGATCCCTTCAGGGCAAACGGATGGAAAGCGCTTTCCCGAACCGTACGGCTGTGCGGCCCGAGGCGTCAAGGGGCGCGGGCCCTCAGGAGGCCCGGGCGCCCGTCGGCGGCCCCGCTCGGAGCCGCCCGTGCTCAGCGCTCGCCGCGCGGCTCCAGCCGGGCCAGCGCCTTGGCGATGGGGTGGGCGGTGAGCGAGAGCTGCCAATCGCGCGCCCCGAGCTCTCGCAGCCGCGCGGTCACGCTCTCGTCGGTGATCTCGGCCGGCGGTTCCCAGGTCAGCCTGCGGACGGCGTCGGGCTGCAGCAGGTTCTCCGTCGGCATGTGGAGCTCGTCGGCCAGCGTGGAAACCACCGCCCGCGCCGCCGCCAGCCGCTTGGCGGCGGCCGGATCGCGATCGGCCCACCGGTTGGGCGGCGGCGGCCCGTCGCCCGGCGTGCTGGGCTGGGGAAGCTGGCTGTCGGGCAACGTGCGGGCCCTGGCCACCGCGGCGAGCCAGTCGCTCATGTGCCGTCGCGCACTTCTCCCGGTGAATGCCGAAATTTCGGTCAATGCCTTCTTCGTACGGGGTCCTTCGAGCGCCGCCGTGACGATCGCAGCGTCGGGCAGCACCCTGCCGGGCGCAAGGTCGGCCTCGCGGGCGATGCGATCGCGCATGGTCCACAACTCGCGCACGATGGCCAGCGCGCGTACGTTGCGTACTTTGTGGATGCCCGAGGTGCGGCGCCACGGGTCGGACCGCGGCACCGGCGGCGGGGTGTTGAGCACGGCGGCGAACTCCTCGCGCGCCCACTCCAGCTTCCCGCTCTCCGCCAGCTGCTCGTGGAGCACGTCGCGGAGCTCGACCAGCACCTCCACGTCGAGCGCCGCGTAACGCAGCCAGTCTTCGGGCAACGGCCTGGTGGACCAGTCGGCCGCCGAATGGCCCTTCTCCAGCCGCAGCCCGAGCACGGTCTCGACCATCGTGCCGAGCCCCACGCGCTCGTAGCCGAGCAGCCGCCCGGCCAGCTCGGTGTCGAACATCTCCCGCGGCCTGAACCCCAGCTCCATGAGGCACGGCAGGTCCTGGGAGGCGGCGTGCAACACGACCTCCGCGTCGGCCACGGCCCGATCGAGCGCGGACAGGTCCGGGCAGCCGACCGGGTCGATCAGCGCGGTGCCGGCGCCGGCCCTGCGCAGTTGCACCAGGTAGGCGCGGTTGCCGTAGCGGTAGCCCGAGGCACGCTCGGCGTCGACGGCGACGGGGCCGTCTCCCGCGGCGAACCGCTCCACGACCGTGGCCAGTCCGGCCGCGTCCGCGACGACCGGCGGGATGCCTTCGCGGGGTTCGAGCAGCGGCTCGACTGTGCGTTCTTCTGTCATTCGACCTTTTCCGTGGCTACTCCGACCCACAGCCGGAGAGGAAGCGCATTCCAGCGTAGCGAGGCGGGGAAACGTGGTGCGTGCCCGGTCGGGCCGGCGTCGGAGCGCGCCTCATGTCTGGTCGTCATGTCGGCGGGGCAGCGCGGCCACGTCGGGCGGGAGCGGTGGCATTCCCGCAGCCAGGCACATCAGGTCGCACCAGGCGGCGACATGGCCGGAGAGGTCCTCCTGCGCCGGCGACCACGAGGCCCGCAGCTCCAGCTCGGTCGTGACCGGGTCGTCGGCCTTGTTGCCGAACCCCTCGGACACGGCTCGCGTCACCGTGCCGCCGGCGGCGGAGTAGCCGGCCTGGTAGGCGTCGAGCGCCTCGGTCAGCCAGCTCCAGACGACGGGGCCGAGCAGCGGGTCGGAGGTGATCTCCGGCTCCATGTCGGCCCTGACGTAGGCGACCAGGCGGAACGGGCCCTCCCAGCCGCGCTGGCCGTCGGGGTCGTAGAGCAGGATCAGCCGGCCCACGGCGAGCTCGTCGTCGTCGCGGTAGACCGAGGCACCGATGGCGGCGGAGTAGGGGGCCAGCCGCTGCGGCGCGGGCAGGTCCTCGAGCTCGATCTCCGGCCGGACCTCGCACAGCCGCAGACTCTCCGCCGCGCGCGTGAACTCGGCGGGGGGCGGTGGCTGGTCACCGAGTGTCATAGCCGAAGCGTAGGTCGAAGACGGGCGGAAGGGGACCACGGGGGTGCTCATCTTTAGTGATCAAGCCGCTGCCGTAACAGGCTGGCGAACGGGCCGGGTGGACTCGGCGGAGCCGAGCAGGATCGCGTGGCCGCACTCGGCGCAGGCCCACTCGGGGCACTCGCCCTGCTCGTGCCCGTCGGCGCACGGTGGCTGCTCGAACGGGCGCACACCGGCACAGGACGGGCAACACTCACTGCGGCGCTCTGGGAAACTCCACAACGCGGGCATCGCACGAGTCATCGAAGCGGGGCCTTTCTTCGGGTTGTGGCTCCGACGTTGGCACGAGCCGCTCACATTTCCCCGCAACGCGCTCGGCGTGTCCTGAAAGTGGTCGCTGAATCGATGCCGCGCGGTTGCTTGGCGAACATTTGGCTCAGTCGAGACCGGCTCTCTGGGTGGGCATGGGGTGTGTTCGACCCGAGTGGGATGCCGCGCCGAGCGGACCGGTAAACCTTCATCTGGCTATCTGATCATGATTTGCTAGGTCCAATGGATGTTTTTCCGACACGGTCGCTTCGTGTCGTGTCGTGGAATCCGTCACCCGGCACAGAACCACTCCGTACGCCGCCTCACGCCGTACGCCCTCCTGCCGGCCGGACCGGTGCCTCGTCGTGGCACGCTTGTGGGGTGAACCTCGCCGACTCAGCGTTCCTGCGTGCCTGCCGCCGTCAGCCCGTCCCGCACACACCGGTCTGGTACATGCGCCAGGCCGGGCGCTCGCTGCCGGAATATCTCAAGGTACGCGAGGGCGTGCCCATGCTCACCGCGTGCGCGACGCCCGAGCTGATCGTCGAGATCACCATGCAGCCGGTCCGCCGCTACGGCGTGGACGCGGCCATCTTCTTCAGCGACATCGTCGTGCCCCTCAAGGCCATCGGCATCGACCTCGACATCAAGCCGGGCGTCGGCCCCGTCGTGGCCGACCCCGTCCGCGACGCCAAGGACCTCGACGCGCTGCGCCCGCTGGAGCCCGGCGACGTGCCCTACGTCACCGAGGCCGTCCAGGCGCTCACCGGAGAACTGGGCGGCACGCCGCTGATCGGCTTCGCCGGCGCGCCCTTCACGCTCGGCTCCTACCTGATCGAGGGCGGCCCGTCGAAGAACCACGACAAGACCAAGGCCATGATGTACGGCGCGCCCGAGTTGTGGCACGCCCTCATGGAGCGCCTGTCCGTCATCGTCCTGGAACACCTGCGCATCCAGATCGCGGCCGGCGCCTCGGCCGTGCAGCTCTTCGACTCCTGGGTGGGGGCGGTGGCGCCGGACGACTACCGCGAGTTCGTCCTGCCGCACACCCGGCGCATTCTCGAAGGCGTCCAGGACGTGCCCCGCATCCACTTCGGCGTGGGCACCGGCGAGCTGCTGGGCGTGCTGGGCGAGGCGGGGGCCGACGTGGTGGGGGTCGACTGGCGGGTGCCGCTCGACGAGGCCGCCCGCCGGGTCGGGCCCGGCAGGGCGCTGCAGGGCAATCTCGACCCCGCGATCCTGCTCGCGCCGTGGGACGTCGTCGAACGCAAGGCCCGCGACGTGCTGCGGCGCGGGCGCGCGGCGGAGGGGCACGTGTTCAACCTCGGGCACGGCGTCCTGCCCTCGACCGACCCCGACCAGCTCAGACGCCTCACCGACCTCGTCCACGAATCCGGCGCGGCCTGACCCGCCCCACCCCACAGCTGACAAGCCGGCGGCTGTTCAGGCGGCCGTGGGGTCCGGGCCGCCGGGTTTGGGGCCCGGGGGAGGGGACACGACGTGGGCACGCGCGGCGCGGTCACGGCGTACCAGATAGACCACCAGGAGGACGAGCGGAAGCGAGGCGACCACCCACGGCAGCACCGCGCCGAACACCGTGAGCGCCACCTTCACGAACGACACCAGCGAGCTCCACCCGGCCTCCAGCCCGCCGAGGAAACCCGCGGGCTCCTCGTCAGGCCCGGCCACCGGGGTCGCCGGTCCCACCAGCTGCAGCGTCATCGTCGCCATCGCGACCTGCGCGGCCAGCTCCTTCTGCTGGGCCTGCAGGGACTCGAGGTCCGCCTGGCGGCCGGAGATCTCCCGCTCCACCTCCAGCACCTGGCCGATCGTGTCGGCCTTCTTCAGCAGCGTACGCAGCGACTCCAGCGACTGCTGTGCCGACCTCAGCCGGCTCTCCACGTCGGCCACCCGGAGCGTGACGTCCTGGGCGCCCTGGTTCATGGACAGCTGCCTGCCCAGGTCCTTGCCGAGCCGGCCCACCACCTCGGCGTACCTCGCCGGCGGGATCTTGAACTCCAGCGTTGCCGAGTCCTCGGTGTCGTCGGCCGACCTGCTCTCCTCCTTGGACAGGTGGCCGCCGGCCGCGGTGACGATCTGCTTGGCCTGTTGCACGGCGGCGGGCACCCGCTCAGCGCGCACGGTCATGCTGCCGGTGTAGATGACCTGCCGCTCCTGCCGGGTGGCCTTGACGCCGGAGACGACGCCGTCACCGTCCGCCTGCGAGCCGGACCGCTCGGTGGACTGCTCTGAGGGCCGGCGGGCGTCGTGCTGCTCGGGCCGGGCCTGGGCGGAGCCCATGGCCGGGGCGTCACTCCCCGATTCGCCGGCCGACAGGCTGCCGCCACCGCAGCCTCCCAGGAGCGTGACCGCGCAGGCGGCTGACAGCGCGAAACCGTACCGGATTCGTCTCATGCCCTTATGACGGATCCCGCATCACGCCGGTTTGACGGCGGAAATCACGGTCCCGCATCTATGGGCGGGCGGTGTGTTGTCCCCCTACCCGGGCGGGTGGGCGGTGCCGTCAGGCGGTAGCGTCGGGAGGCGTGGAAGGGAACAGGGCGCACGTGGTCGTGGTCGGTGGCGGGATCTCCGGTCTGGCCGCCGCCTGGCACCTCCGCCAGGGCGCCGGCGAGCGGGTGAAGGTGACGGTCCTCGAGGGTTCGCCGCGCATCGGCGGCAAGCTGTACGCCTCGGAGGTCGCCGGGGTCAGCGTCGACGCGGGAGCGGAGGCCATGCTGGCCCGCCGGCCCGAGGGCGCCGAGCTGGCCAGGGCGGTCGGGCTCGGTGAGGAGCTGGTGTTCCCCGGCACGACGCGCTCGGCCGTCTACACCAGGGGCACGCTGCGTCACCTGCCGAAGGGACAGGTCATGGGCGTGCCGTCGGACCTGGCCGAGCTGGCGAGGTCCGGCATCGTCTCGCCCGGCGGGCTGCTGCGCGTGCCGCTCGACCAACTCCTGCCGCCCACCCTGGTGCGCACCGACGTGTCGGTGGCCGCCTACATCCGGGCCAGGATGGGTTCGGAGGTGGTGGAGCGGCTGGTGGAACCGCTGCTCGGAGGCGTGTACGCGGGCCGTTCCGACATGTTGTCGCTGGAGGCCACGATGCCGCGCGTGGCGGCCGTGGCACGTTCTGAGCGCTCGCTGTTGTCCGCGGCCCGGCAGCTCGTCGAGGACGCGCCCAAGGACGCGGGGCCCGTCTTCACCTCGCTCAAGAACGGCGTCGGCGGCCTGCCCGAGGCGGTCGCGAAGGCGTCCGGCGCCGACGTCAGGACCGGTGTGACCGCCCGCGAACTGCACAGGACGGAGCACGGCTGGCGGCTCGTGACGGGCCCCGTGCCAAGGCCCGAGACCATCGAGGCTGACGCGGTGATCGTGGCCGTGCCGGGGCCCGCGGCGAGCCGGCTGCTCGAGCACGAGGCGCCCAAGGCGGCGAACGAGCTGGCCAGGATCGACTACGCCAGCATGGCCGTCGTCACGCTCGCCTACCCGGTCGACGCCTTCCCCGAGCCGCCCGCCGTCAGCGGCTACCTGGTGCCGCCCGTGGAGGGCCGGCCGGTCAAGGCGGTCACGTTCAGCTCGGTGAAGTGGCCCCACCTGGCGAGAGACCTGGTGATCCTGCGCTGCTCGATCGGCAGGATCGGCGAGGAGCACCTGCTCCAGCGCGAGGACACCGAGCTGGTGTCGCTGGCCATGGCCGAGATGGGCGACGTGATGGGCGTGCGCGGGCTGCCCGTGGACAGCCGGGTGACGCGCTGGGGAGGCGCGCTGCCGCAGTACAACGTGGGCCACCTCGACCGGGTGGCCAGGGTGCGCTCGGCGGTGGCCGTGCAGCCCGGGCTGGCCGTGTGCGGCGCGGCCTACGACGGCATCGGCATCCCGGCGTGCGTCGGCGCCGCGCGTACGGCGGCCGCCCAGATTCTGGACCACCTGTCACTGCGAGGAGAATGAGGACCATGACAGAGGGCGCCGCGCGGCTCAAGGCCCGCGATCTCAACCAGGTGATCCGTTACACGATGTGGTCGGTCTTCCAGGCGACCGGGCCGTGCCCGAGCGACCGCGACGGCCTCGCGCGCGAGGTCACCGAGCTGCTCGACCAGGCGGCCGGGAAGGACGTCGTGACCAGGGGGGTCTACGACGTGTCGGGTTTCCGGGCCGACGCCGACTACATGTTCTGGTGGCACGCGCCCACGCCCGAGGACCTCCAGGACGTCTACGCCCGGTTCCGCCGCACCGCGCTCGGCCGGCACAGCAGGCCGGTCTGGTCGGCGATGGCGCTGCACCGGCCGGCCGAGTTCAACAAGTCGCACATCCCGGCCTTCCTCGCCGAGGAGGAGCCGCGGGCCTACGTGAGCGTCTACCCGTTCGTCCGCTCGTACGAGTGGTATCTCCTGGAGGACTCCGAGCGGCGGGCGATGCTGGCCGAGCACGGCAGGATGGCGCGCGACTATCCGGACGTGCGGGCCAACACGGTGGCGTGCTTCTCGCTCAACGACTACGAGTGGATGCTGGCGTTCGAGGCCGACGAACTGCACAGGATCGTCGACCTGATGCGCACGTTGCGCGGCGCGAAGGCCCGCAGGCACACCCGGGTCGAGATCCCGTTCTACACCGGGGCCCGCAAGCCGGTGCAGGAGCTCGTCGCCGCCCTCCCCTGAACGCGCCCGCCGGAAAAGATCAAGACCCGAGTCGGCGATCCGCCTGTTTTGCACGGGCCGCCTTGTCACAATCAGGGAAAACCCCAGTTCGTCGGGCGTGCGCGGGGCCGGTACGTCCCATCGGCGGATCCGTGCGGGTCCGGGCAGGGAGGCGGGGTGGACGAGTCGGGCAGGTCCGGCCGGCGGCGCGCGGCCGGCCGTCACGCGGCGGCGCACGCCCGGAGTCGACACGCTTGGAGTGGACCCGGGCGGAGTCGACCCGGGCACCGGGCGGTCCGCAGGCGCGGACTGCGCCACCGGCGCCGCACCCACAGGCGCGGGCTGCTGGCGGGCGCGATCACGCTGGGGGCCGCCGCGCTGCTCGCTGTCAACCAGGCCTTCGGCGGCGCGCCGACCGCCACTTCCGCCGAGCCGTCCACCGCCGCGGACGGCCCGCGGATGACCGTGGAACGGGGAAGCGGCTCGTCGCCCGGCCGGTCCGGCGGGGGGGCGAGCGCGACCGCGGAGGCCGGCGCGCAGGTCACCTCACGTGAGGTACGCACGCCCGCGCGTCCCAGGGCCACCGGCGGCGCCGCCGGTCGAGAAGCGGGAGCCGCGAGCCCGGAGGCGGCCGAGCCGGGGCTGGTGGCGGGCACGGGCGACCCGGACGTGGCGGGCGCCGACGTGGCGGGCGACCCGGAGACGGGTGACACCGCGGGGCACCGCGCCGACGGGCCGTCGCGGCACACGGACCGCGAGGCGGCGGAGTTCTTCCGTTCGCGCTGGGGCGCGGACGACAAGGCGCTGAAGCGGCTCAAGGACATCCGCATGGTCGGCGGATATTTGCGGATCTACACGGATCTGCCGGAGTCGGCGGGGAACTCCGCCACCGCCCTTACGCTCTGCAAGCGTGGCCTCGCCTACCTGCGCGCCCGGGGGGTGGACCGTCCCGTGGTGTTCGTGCAGGCGGAGTTCGGGGAGAACGGCAACCCGGTGCTGGCCAACATCCTGGGACCCTCCGACACCAGCTGCCGGATCACCTATCCGGCGCCGGGCTGAGCGGGCGCCGGGCTAGCGGACCCGCACCCGGGTCTTGGCGCACCGTTCGCACCGCTGCGTCACCACGCGTCCGATGGTCTCGATCGTCACCCAGCGGTGGCGAAGATGGACAAGACGCACACGATTCTCCTACCCCGTGGAGGCGATCGGCACGCACTGTCGTGATCCGATCACCCCTTGGGTACAAGGGTAAGGGAGATCGAGTTGATGCAGTACCGATCATCTGTCGGCGTCGCATAACCCTCGCCGTGGAACACATGCCCCAGATGCGAGTCACATTGGGCGCAGCGTACCTCCGTACGCACCATCGCGAGGCTGCGGTCCTCGATGAGCTTCACCGCATCCGAGTCGGACGGCTCGAAGAAGCTCGGCCAGCCACAGTGCGACTCGAATTTGGTGTCGGACCGGAAGAGCTCCGCACCGCAGGCGCGGCACGAATAGACCCCTTCGGTCTTGGTGTCGACGTATTCCCCCGTGAACGGGCGCTCGGTCCCGGCCTCCCTGAGGACCTGGTACTCCTCGGGTGACAACTGTGCCCGCCACTCGGCCTCGCTCTTGACGACCTTGTCCATGTCTCCAGAGTACGACTTCCGGCAAAAAGAGATCTCCGCCGGGGAAGCATCCATTCTGGTGCGAATTCGCGTCTTTGTCGGCAAGGAGGTGTTCATCGCCTCCTGTCAAGGGGTGAGATCGTCCGCGGATCCCGCCGAGCGGCACAGCCCACGCCCGTGCTGGCGCCGCCGGGGGATCGACACGGCCGGCCGGGTGGCGCGCCAGCGCCCGGAACGGCGGCGGACGGTCTGGCGGTCCGTCCCGTCGAGCCCTCGGTCCCGCCACCGAGGAGGCTCCGGGACGGGCCCACCCCGCCTTGTCGGAGGAGGGGAGTAGGTTCTGTGGCATGGCATCGCCGTACATAGAACTCGAGGTGGGGGAGCGGACCGTCAAGGTCACCAACCCAGACAAGGTCTATTTTCCTGGGATCGGCGCCACCAAGCGGGAGCTGGTGGAATATTACGTGAGCGTCGGCGAGGGAGCGCTGAGGGCGCTCAGGGACCGGCCGACCAACCTGAAGCGCCACCCCGACGGCGTGCAGACCGACGCGATCTACCAGAAGCGCATGCCGTCCCGGCATCCCGACTGGCTCCAGTCGGTGACGGTGACGTTCCCGAGCGGGCGCACCGCCCAGTCGCTGCGGGTGACCGAGGTGGCCGCCATCGCCTACTGCGCCAATCTCGGCACCATCGACTTCCACCCGTGGCAGGTGCGCGCCGACGACGTGGAGCACCCCGACGAGCTGCGCATCGACCTCGACCCACAGCCTGGGCTCGAGTTCGACGCGGCGCGCAAGGCGGCCTTCCTCACCCGCGAGGTGCTGGCCGACCTGGGGATGGACGGGTTCGTCAAGACGTCGGGCAACCGCGGCGCGCACATCGCCGTGCGCATCGAGCCTCGCTGGGACTTCATCCAGGTGCGCCACGCCGGCATCGCCCTGGCCAGGGCCGTGGAGGAGCGCGACCCCGGCCTGGTGACCACGGCGTGGTGGAAGGAGGAGCGCGGCGAGCGGGTCTTCATCGACTACAACCAGAACGCCAGAGACCGCACGGTGGTCAGCGCCTACTCCGTCAGGGCCAAGCCGCACGCGCCCGTCTCGACGCCGCTCACCTGGGACGAGCTGGCCGACGCCGACCCGCGCGACTTCGACCTGCGCACGGTGCCGGCCCGCTTCGCCGAGCTGGGCGACGTGCACGCGGCCGTCGACGACCGCGCCCACTCCATCGAGCCGCTGCTCGACCTGTTCGCCGAGGACGACCGTGGTGACATGCCCTACCCGCCCAACTACCCGAAAATGCCGGGCGAGCCGATGCGGGTGCAGCCGAGCCGGGCCAGGTCCGGCAAGGAGGAGTAGACGCGGGCGCGTTGTCCGGGGGCGCGGACGACGCCCACCGCGTGCAGTCGTGCGGGCGCGTGATGACGGGTCAGCGCAGGAGCTGGTGCGGGGCCAGCTCGCGCACCTCGCCCCTGCCCAGGTAGACGACCTTGTCCGACAGCCCGGCCCGCTCGATGTGGTGGCGGAAGTCGTCGAGCGGGGATGAGAAGACGGTGTAGTCGTCGTAGTGCACGGGCACCACCGTGTGGGGGTGGATCAGGTCCACCCACGCGGCCCCCTGCTCGCCGTCCATGGTGACCAGGAGCGTGCCGAGCAGCTTTGTGCCGCCCAGGTGCACGACGGCCAAGTCGATGTCGGGGAAGCGGCGCGGGATCGCGTCGAGGCGGCGGTCGAGCAGGGTGTCGCCGCTGATGTGCATGGTCAGCTCCACGCGCTCGTCCTGGTTGCAGAACTCCAGCATCGTGCCGATCACGGGCGGCAGCAGCGCCTCGGTCGGGCCGGGCGCGTGCTTGGCGGGCAGCGCGGTGATCCGCACCGTGCCGCCGGGGCCGTGCAGCTCGTGCTGCTGCCATTCCTCCAGCCCCACGCTCGCCCGGAAGCCGCCACGCCGCAGCCGGCCGGCCGCCGCTCTCGTCGTGACGATCGGCGTCGCCCTGTCCAGTCCCCTGCGCGCCACCCGGTCCCAGTGGTCGCCGTGCATGTGGGAGAGCACCACCGCGTCGAGCGGCGGCAACTCCTCGATCGGGACGGCAGGGTCGGAGAGGCGGCGTGAGACCAGGCCGTAGCCCAGGTAGGCGAACTGTCCCCGGTGCAGGAAGTTGGGATCCGTCAGCAGTGTGAAGCCGTTGTAGCGGATCAGCACGGTCGCGTTGCCGATGAACTGCAGGCTGCCCTTCACGGCGGCTCACCCCTGACCTTCGTCCCTGTGCGGCCTTCTCTTCTGCCACCTGAAGACGAGCCCAAACCCTCTGTGTCCGGTCGGTTTCACTTCGATCACATAACTTGACTCAGGATCTAATAGTTCGCAAGGCTCTCTTGTGTATCGGGGGACGTCCAACCGATCTTGGAGCCTTTCCATGGCAAGAGCGCGACGTCTCGTGGCCGGCGCGATGACCGCCTTCGCGGTCGCGGGCGCGAGCCTGGCGATGGGCCTCGGCCCCGCCGCCGCCTCGTCCGACGACCTGGTGCCGGTCGAGCTGCCCACCTGCCTGCTCCCGCTGCCGATCCTGTGCGACGAGGCCCCCGAGGAACCCGCGCCCGAGCCTCGGCCGGGCGATCCCGAGCCTGACACCTCCTGGTCGCACGAGCCCGAACCGGGCGGCTCCTGGCCCGGGACGGTGGAATCAGGGGAACCCTGGCGCCCGGCCAGTGAACACGAGCACCGCGTGCCGAAGGGGCATCCGGAGACCGGCGGCGGGGCGCTCGCGTCCGGCGAGCCGGTGTGGCCGTTCGCCCTCGGCGGGACGGCGCTGCTCGCCGGAGCCGGGCTCGCCGGGCTCGCGGTCCGGCGCCGCAAGGGTGTCGCCTAGGGTGGCCGGACCCGCGGAGGGCCGGGCGCCGGGACAGCGCACCATCGTGCTGGTGGCGACCGTGGTGTCGCTGGCGGGAGTGCTGCTCATCGGCCTCGGGCTCAGCGGCATCATGACCCCGGAGCCCGCCGCCACCGTACGCCGGGAGTCGCCGGCCCCGTCCGGTGGCGCGCCGTTCAAGGACGTGCCGCTGTCCGACGTGCCGCTGTCCCAGGTGGCCAAGCCCATGCGAGCCGTCCGGCCCACGGCCGTCTACATCCCGTCCATCGGCGTGGCCGCCCCGCTCATCGAGCTGGGCCTCGACGCCGCCGGAGCCATCGAGAACCCGCCGTTCGACCCACCGAACCAGGCCGGCTGGTACCGCTACGGACCCGTCCCCGGCGGGCGCGGCGCGGCAGTGATCACCGGGCACCTCGACACCAGGACCGGCCCCGCCGTCTTCGCGCGCCTCAAGGACGTCAAGCGCGGCGACCAGGTGCAGGTGCTGCGCGCCGACCGTTCGGTGGCCGTCTTCGTCGTCGACAAGGTCGAGCACACCCCGAAACGCCGCTTCCCCGCGAAGAAGGTCTACGCCAAGCTCCCCTACCCGGGGTTGCGGCTGGTGACCTGCGGCGGCGCGTTCGACCGGCGGGCGCACAGCTATCAGGACAACACGATCGTGTACGCGCACCTGGCGGCGCCGTACCATCCCGGTAGCTGATCACGGGGCGGCGCGAGCCCCTCGGTGCACCTCCGTAGGGAGCCGCCGAGCGCCTGGTGTTCCTCGGTCGGCCCGATGCCCGCGCGTACGGATCCAGGCCGGCGAAAACCATTCGCCAACGCCCCTCACGCTCGTTACGCTCGCTCCGTCCGGACAGCGACGTCTGCAGGGCCGTTGTGGCCCAGGAAGTGGAGGGACGAATGCCTGCCATCGCGCCTTGCGCGCCTCGCCACGGCATGGGCGGCTTCCGCCTCTGAGGTCTTCTCCTGACCTGCCGTACCGCCTGCCGTACCAGCCGCGTGCCCGCGAGGCTCGCTCGGCGCACCCTTGCTGCTCTTTCATGATCCGTTCGGCAAGGAGTACCCAGGTTGTCCATCCATCGTTCCATCACCACCACTGAGACGTTCCCGTGCGTGCGCTGCGGTCTGACCGTGACCGCGAGCGCACCCGACGGCACCCGCCGCAACCACTGCCCGAGCTGCCTGCACTCGCAGCACGTGCTCGACCACGTGGACGGCGGCCCGTCGGAGTGCGGGTCGCGGATGATCCCGATCTCGATCGCCGTCCTGCGTACGGGGGAGTGGATGCTCATCCACCGCTGCACCCGCTGCGGTGAGCTGACGTCCAACCCCATCTGCGGGGACGACAACCAGCTTATTCTCATGCGCATGGCCGTACGTCCGCTGGCGCAGCCGCCGTTCCCGCTCGAAGCGTTCGGCGACCTGTGATGCCGCGCAGGAAAGCGGAGCGGGTACGGCCGCAACGGCGCAAGGCACACCATCAGGCCCCGGGCGACGCGTTCCGCTGCGTCGGGTGCCGCCTTGACGTGCCGATGATCGCACCGGGCACCGCGCACCGCAACCACTGCCCGCACTGCCTGACGAGCCTGCACGTCGACCACCGGATCCCCGGAGACAGACGGGCCGCCTGCCGGGGCCGGATGGCGGCGCTCAGCGTCAGCGTGCGCCAGGACGGTGAGTGGCTGATCATCCACCTCTGCCGGTCCTGCGGGGAGCTGAGCGCCAACCGCATCGCGGGCGACGACAACGCGCTGGCGCTGCTGCGCATCGCCATCCGCCCGCTGTACGACACCCGCCTGCCGGTCAGCGCCCTGCTGGCCCTCTGACGGGTCGCGATCAGGGCCTCCGTACACCACTCGTGCGGAGGCCCTGCGTGCGCTCGGCCGGGGTGGGTAGAGGCCGGGCGTGGAGGTGCTGAGCAGCCGGATCCTGCTGCGGCCGACCGAGTTCGACCGCAGCCGCCGTTTCTACGCCGAGACGCTCGGCCTGGCCGTCTACCGCGAGTTCGGCCCGCCCGACCATCCGGGGGTCGTGTTCTTCCTCGGCCAGGGGTTCCTGGAGCTCTCCGGCGGCGCGGGCGACGGCGCGGGCGCGGGGGCTTCGCTCTGGTTGCAGGTGCGTGACGTCGCCGTCGAGCAGGAGCGGCTGCGGCAGGCGGGGGTGGACGTCCTGCGCGAGGCGCGCACCGAGCCGTGGGGGCTCATCGAGGCGTGGATCGCCGACCCCGACGGCCACCGCATCGTGCTGGTGCAGGTGCCGCCCGGCCATCCGCTGCGCCGCGACCCGCGCTGACCGGGCCCGGTCGCCGAACCCGGTCGACGAACTCAGTCGCCGAACTCCAGGTGCAGGGCCTGGGAGAAGTCGGCGACCGCCTCCTCGTGGCGGTCCAGTTCCTGGAGGATCTCCCCGCGCACGCGGTACGCCCAGATGTAGCCGGCGTCCAGCTCGATCGCCCGGTCCAGGTCCTCGAGCGCCGCCTCGTCGTTGCCCATCTCGCTCAGCACCGCGCCCCGGCTGCCGTAGGCGCGGTCGTTGCCCGGGTCCAGTTCGAGCGCGCGGTTCAGGTCGGCCAGCGCCTCGTCGTACTGGTCGGTCATGCGGTACGCCTCGCCCCTCCTGCTCAGCGCCCGTACGTAGGCGGGGTCGGCCTCCAGCGCCTTCGTGTAGTCGTCGATGGCCTCGGTGTACAGCTGCATGCGCTGGTAGAGGTCGCCGCGGGCCACCCACGAGTACGCCAGGTCCTCGTCCAGGGAGATGATCTTGGCGTGCTCGGCCAGCGCCTCGTCGAGCCGGTCCAGGTCCACCAGGACGTCCGCCTTGGCCTCCAGGATCCACAACGAGTCGGGGGTGAGGGTCAGTGCGTGCTCGAAGTCGGCCATGGCCTCGTCGAGGCGGGCGAGCGCCGCGTAGGTCTGGCCGCGCGAGCCCAGGGCGTACGCGCTGTCCGGTTCAAGCTTCAGCGCCTCGTCGAAGTCCTCCAGCGCGGCCTCGTACCGTTCGGTGACGCGGTGACTCTCGCCGCGCAGCCGCCACGCGCGCGCGTTGTCCGGCACCAGCGCGATCGACTCCGTCAGGTCCGCGATCGCGGCGTCGTGCCGCGACAGTGCGATGTACGACTCCGCGCGGCTGCGCAGCACCGCCGCGCGCGACTGCGCCGCCGCCTCCGACAGCCTGGACTGTTCCTTGATCCCCTCGCTCATGGGAGGTAAATCTATCCAATTAGATCTGGATAATGGCCGCCTTCTCGCGGGTGAACTCGAGCACTGCGTCGTGGCCGTACCCGCTGTCCTTCACGCCGCCGAACGGGAGCCCCGGAGGCATCTGGCGGAAGGTGTTCACCCAGACGGTGCCGCTGCGCAGATCGCGGACGAAGCGGTGGGCGCGGCCCAGGTCGCGGGTCCACACGCCGGCCGCCAGCCCGTACGGTGAGTCGTTCGCGATGGCCAGCGCCTCCTCGTCGGACCCGAATGGGATGGCCACCGCCACCGGGCCGAAGATCTCCTCCTGGCAGACACGCAGCGAGTTGTCCGTGGTGGTGTAGAGGGTGGGCTCGACCCAGTAGCCGCCGGGCAGCCCGGGCACCACGTCGGCGCCCGTCCGGCCGCCGAAGACGAGCTCGGCGCCTTCCTTCGCGGCCAGTTCCAGGTACGACGTCACGCGCTCGTACTGGCCGGCGGAGACGATCGGCCCCATCGTGGTCCGCAGGTCGAGCGGGTCGTCCAGGACGAGGTCCGCGCAGATGTGCTGGATGCGGCCGAGCATCTCGTCCCAGATCGAGTGGTGGACGAGGATGCGCGAGCCGGCCACGCACACCTGGCCGGCGTTGCCGGTGTACACCGAGTCGACCGTCACGCCCTTCGCCGCCGCGTCCAGGTCGGCGTCGGGGAAGACGATGTTGGGCGACTTGCCGCCCAGCTCGAACGTCAGCGGCTTGAGCGAGTCGGCCGATGCCCGCGTGATCGCCTGGCCGGTGGCCGTCGAGCCGGTGAGGCTGACCTTGCCGACGCCGCGGTGGCGTACCAGGGCGTCGCCGGCGTCCTCGCCGAGGCCGCTGACGATGTTCAGCACGCCGGGCGGGAACACGTCCGCCAGCAGTTCGCCGAGCCGCAGCACGGACGCGGCGGCCTGCTCGGCGGGTTTGACGATCACCGTGTTGCCGGCCGCCAGCGCGTACGCGGCCTTGGCCGAGAAGGTCGAGATGGGGGAGTTCCACGGGATGATGCAGACCACCACGCCGTACGGCTCCCGCCGGGTCAGTCCCAGCGCGTCGGGGCCGAGGATGACGGTGTCGCCCTTGACCGCGTCGAGGCACTGCCCGGCGGCGAGCTGCCACAGGTACGCCATGCCCGGCAGGTCCCGTCTGAGCGTGTCCCGCAGGATCCTGCCGTTGTCGCGGGTCTCCAGCCGGGCCAGTTCCTCGGCGTGGCGGCCGAACAGCTCGGAGACCTTGCGCAGGACGTGGGCCCTGGCCGCCGCGGGCCGTCCGGACCAGTCGGGGAACGCCTGCGTGGCCGCGGTCACGGCGGCCTGCGCCTCGGCGGCGCCGCCGGCCGGGACGCGGGCCCAGACCTCGCCGGTGGCCGGGTTCACCGAGTCGATCGTCCGGGTGGCGGCCACCAGCTCGCCGCCGATGAGGTTACGGAAGTCAGCCACGCGCCCAAGCATATGCTTGCTTGGATACGGAGGCCAGCGCCCCAGATGGAAGGCCCGTACGCCAAAGATCATGTAAAGCGCTCGAATCTGGACGCATTAGGCCGTCTCTGTCAGGGCAGAACGCCCGCAGGGTGGTGGAGATGACAAAAAGATTGCTAGGCCGGCTGATGTACGGCAAACGGTACAACCGCGTTCCCTGGGGCCAGCGGGTCTACGTCCGGCCCGGGGAACGGCTGATCAGAGAGGCGCAGTGGAAGCGGCTGATCAGAAGCGCGCCCGTCATGGCGCTGGCCGACTACGAGCGCAGCAGGCCCCTGGGCGAGATCGAGGAGTTCCTGAGCTGCATGATGTGCGGGGAGTCCCGCCAGCAGCCGCTTTTCGAGCCCACCGGCGGCAACGGCTGGCGCTACCACGTCGTACGCTGCCCCTCCTGCGGCTTCCTCTACCGCAACCCGAACGTGCGCCCCGAACGCCTCGGCGACCTGTACGCCACCGGCTACAACTCCTTCCTGACCGGCAAGTACGCCGCCAACCGGCAACGCCGCTACGACCTGACCATGAAGGCGTTCTCGCCGGTCTTCGACGAGGGCAAGGAACGCCGGCTGCTCGACTTCGGCTCGGGTGTCGGCCTTTTCCTGGAACTGGCCGAGCAGCGCGGGTTCGAGTCCTTCGGGGTGGACCTGTCACCCGAGTCCGTCGCCCAGGCGAACGAACGGCTGAGCAAGGCCAGGACCTTCCACGGCGCGCCCGAGGACGTACCGGAGATCGCCGCCGGCGGGTTCGACGTGATCACGCTATGGTCGGTGCTCGCCCACCTGCCCAGGCCGCTGGACGATTTCGCGAAGTTCCGCAGCCTGCTCGCGCCCGGCGGGGTGCTGCTCATCCTGACGGTGAACGCGCGGTCACTGCTGCTCAAGGCGTATGGGAGCGAGTGGAGCGGCTTCACCAAGAACCACCTGATGTTCTACTCGTCCGAGACCGTGCCCACGCTGCTGCGCCGTACCGGCTTCGCGGGAGTGGCCTTCGCCCCGCACTACGGTGACACGATCGAGGCGGGCACCACCGCCCTGCCGGAGGACCTGCGCCGGAGACTGCGCCGCAACGTGGAGCTCAGCGACGGGGGCAACATGATGCGCGTGCTGGCCTTCGCCGACGAGGAGGCGATCGGCCGCTGGGGCGGCGGCCCGCTCACGGTCCACCGGTTCGACACCTGACCGGCCCGCCCCGCCGAGCAGCCACCGCTGAACCCCGGCCGGGACGATCCGCTCGCGATCCGCTCCCGCCCGTCCCCGCCGCACAGCCACGGCTGAACCGGCCCGGACGCGCCCGCTCGCGATCCGCTCAGATCACCGGTACGCCCAGGTCGGCCGCGGGCCCGCCGGCCGGTCGCTTCAGCTCGGGGTCGAGCTGCTCGATCAGCCGCTGCACCAGAGCCGCCCGGCGCACCCGCTCGCGGCCCAGGTCCTTCGGGATCACGCCGAGGTGCCCGCCCGACGGGTAGATGTTCGGGGCGTTGCGCAGCCCCATCTTGAGGTAGACGGGGGCCGCGGCGCGGATGATCTCGACCGCCTCGTAGAAGCGTACGAACCCGCCCTGGTCGTCGGGCACCTCCAGGTAGAGGTCGATCGGCAGCCTGGTGGCGGCCCTGATCTCGGCCAGGTGGGGCACGGTCAGATCGGTGCCGACGTTGACCGTGGTCGCGCCCAGCCGCTCGTAGACCGTCGCGGTGGGCGCGTTCGTGAGCGGCATCAGCACGGACGTCTTCAGCACCAGACCGGCCGGCAACGTGCCGTCCTCCTTGAGCCGCCGCAGCACGTCCAGGACGCCGAGGTCGCCGACGAGCAGGCTGCGGATGCCCAGCGAGCAGGCCCGCAGAGCGTCGGCCACGCACGCCGCCACCATCGTGTTCCCGCGCGCCGCCGCGGCCACGGCCTGCGTCAGCTTGGCCTGCCCGCCCGTGTCCCAGGCAGCCCTCGGGCCGAGGAACAGGTTCACCTCGATGCCGCGTTCGGCGCCGATGCGCGCCATCTGCGTGATCTCGGCATCGGTCAGCATCATCACGCCGCTGCCCTGCGATGTCCTGGCGACCGGCACGTTCAGCCTGTCGGCCTCGGCGACCACCGCCTCCAGCACCTCGGGCCCCTCGACGCTGGGAATCTCGAACCGGTAGGGTGCGCCGTTCGCGAACCGGGACACCGAAGGAACGGCGGCCTGCGCCACCGGATGCCCGAGCCGGGCCATCAGCGCGTGCAGGTCGGCAAGGCTGGTCATCGGGGTCTCCTCCCGCGTGGCTGCGCGCCGGCCGGCGCCGCCCTGGTCGTCACACGCCCAGCGGCGCGGAGGCGGGTCGTGCCGCAGATCACTGCCACCGTAGCTCACCCACCGGCCGAGCAGCGGGAGCCTCCCACAACCCGGCCCTGCCTCCAGGACGGATCGTCCGGCCCGGCCTCCGCGATGGATCGTCCGGCCCTGCCTCTAGGATCGGAGGCATGCTGCTGGCCCCTGGAGTGCATGTCGCCATCACCGATCGGCACGGAGGGGTCAGCGCCCCGCCCTACGGTTCGCGCAATCTCGGCGGGATGGTCGGTGACGACCCGGCGGCCGTGCGGGCCAACCGCGCGGCCCTGGCGGCCGAGCTGAAGGTGCGCGCCGTGGTCTACATGCGCCAGGTTCACAGCGCCGACGTCGCCTTCGTGAGCGAGCCGTTCGGCGACGAGCCGCCGGCGCTCGACGGCGTGTTCACCACCGAGCCTGGGCTGGCGCTGGCCTCGCTCGGGGCCGACTGCCCGGCGGTGCTGCTGGCCGACCCCGCGGCGCGTATGGTCGGCGCTGCGCATTCGGGCCGTCCGGGCACCGAAGCGGGCATCGCGACCGCCCTGGTGGAGGCGATGACCGGCAAGGGCGCCGACCCGGGGCGGATGGTCGCCCTGATCGGGCCCGGGGCCTGCGGCCGCTGCTACGAAGTGCCGGCCGACCTGCGTGAGCGGGTGGCGGCCAGGATGCCGCAGACCTGGTCGACGACGTCGTGGCAGACGCCCGCGCTCGACCTGCGCGCGGGGATCGAGGCCCAGCTGCGGGCGGCGGGGCTGTCGGACGTGCGCCATGACGCGCGCTGCACGATCGAGTCCGAGGAGCTCTACTCCCACCGCCGGGAACAGCCGGGAGGCAGGTTCGCCGGGATCATCTGGCTGGCCTAGCGCCGGCGCCGGCACCCGCCCGCGGCGGCTGCTCGCACACGGCTCCTGACGGGTGGCCGCCCAGCTCACCGATGGCGGGTCATGCGTGCCGGCTCTAGCCGGCGACGACGGCCGGGAACTCGGTCCGGCTGCGCTGGGCGGCACGGGTGAGTACCGCGGAGTGGCCGGGTTTCGGGGAAGTGCCGGTAGGGCGCCCCGCGGGTCACTCCGGCGCGTGCTCCCACCGCGCAACGTCACGGTCGAGGCCGCCGGAATCGAGCAGCGCCACCGGCCAGACCGGGGCCGGGCCCGCGGCGCCGTGCGCGACCCGCGCTTCGGTGGCGTCTGGTTCGACGACTGGGGCACGATGTCCGAGCCGAGCAGGACGGCATGAAGCAGAGCGGCTACGGCATGTTGTGCGGGCCGTCCGCCATGAGCGATCAGTGCCTCAAGACCTGCGGCGGCATGGCCTCACAGCCGCGCTAGCCCTTGCCCCGGGAGCCGTTGAAGATGGCGTTCACGATGATGATGCCGAGCCAGATCGGGATCAGGTAGGACCCGCCGGCTCCGGCCAGCACGAGCACCAGAGTGATCACCGTGCCCAGGCTGAGGGAGACGATGGCCAGGGCCAGTCGTTGTGCGTCATTGGGGCCGGAACGGGCCGCCTGCCGGCCCTGCGGCGACGCGGCCAGGCGCTCGTCCACCCGCCGGTCGATCTCCTGGCCCATCTTGTCGAGGAAGGACTCCACGACGGCGTCTTCGAAGTCGGGCCCGAGATCGCGGCGGGCGGACATGGCTGCCTTCAGCTCATCGCCAGTACTCATGTATCGAGATATAACGGGATATTCGGTTAGCGGGCAAGGATGTCGTCGAGGTTGTAACTAACTGGACGCTCAAGCTGCTCGTACGTGCACGATTCGGGCGTGCGATCGGGTCGCCACCGCCGCCACTGCGCGGTGTGCCGGAACCGGTCACCCTCCATCTGGTCGTAGGCCACCTCGATCACCAGCTCCGGCCGCAACGGGATGAAGGACAGGTCCTTCTTGGCGTTCCACCGCGACACCGCGCCGGGCACCCGCTGCCCGCCCCTCGCGGGCCCGGCGGCCGGCTGGCCGATGTTGGCAGCCGCCTGCTCGGCCCAGTGGCCCCACGGGTGCTCGCTCAGCTCCGCGTGGTAGGGCCTGAGCTCCTCGACCAGCTCGGCCCTTCGGGCCATGGGGAAGGACGCCGCGACGCCCACGTGGTGCAGCCGGCCGTCGTCGGCGTAGAGGCCGAGCAGCAGCGACCCCACGATCGGCCCCGACTTGTGCTCGCGGTAGCCGCAGATGACGACGTCGGCCGTGCGCTCGTGCTTGACCTTGAACATGGTGCGCTTGTCGGGAATGTAGGGCTGGTCGCCCGGTTTGACGATGACGCCGTCGAGCCCCGCTCCCTCGAACGTCTCGAACCACTCGTGCGCCTGCTCGTCGCTCGTCGTGACCGGCGTCAGCCGGATGGACCCGCCCCTGGCGGGGAAGAGAGTCTCCAGCCGGGCACGGCGTTCGGAGAACGGCGCCTCCATCAGCGACTCGTCACCCAGTGCCAGCAGGTCGAAGGCGATGAACTGGGCCGGCGTGCGCTCCGACAACATCGTCACCCGCGACTTGGCGGGATGGATGCGCTGCTGCAACGCGTCGAAGTCGAGCTGGGAGCCCATCGGCAACACGATCTCGCCGTCGACCACGCACCCGTCGGGCAGCTCGGCCCTGGCCGCCTCGACCAGCTCGGGGAAGTAGCGGGTGAACGGCCGCTCCTTGCGGCTGCCCAGATAGACCTCGTCGCCGTCGCGGAAGATGATGCAGCGGAAGCCATCCCACTTCGGCTCGTAGAACAGCGTGCCGTTCTGCTTCGGCATGGTCTTGACCGGTTTGGCCAGCATCGGCGGCACCGGCGGGCGCACCGGCAGGTTGGGCACCGGCTCCGGCTCCTCCTCGGCCGCGATGACGGGTTCGCTCATCTGCTCTGCTCCCTCGTGTATGTGCAGAAGAGGACGCCCTCCTCCTCCAGCACCTGGCTGAGATCGAGCGAAACCCGGGCGGGCTCGCCGTTGAGAATGCGCGCGGCGCCGCCTCCGACGAGCATCGGGCTGATCGACAGGCACAGCTCGTCGATCAGCCGGCAGGCCGACAACTGCGCGTTGACGCGGGGGCCGCCCTCGCACAACACCTTGGTCAGCCCGCGCTGGTGCAGCTCCGCCATGGCCAGCGGAAGGTCGACCTCGTCGTCGCCGGCGACGATCAGGTCGCAGTGCCTGGCCGCCGCCTTGCGACGCTCGTGGGGCGCGGACTCACAGGTGATCACGATGGTGCGGCTGGGAGCGTCGGTGAACAGCTCGGCGTCGAGGTCGAAGCCGAGGCTGCGGGTGACGACGGCGATCGGCGGCACCTCGGGCCGGCCCTCGCGCAGCTCGGCCCACCAGTCGCGGGGCGGCACGGGGCCGTAGCCCTCGGTGCGGACGGTCGCCGCGCCGGCGACGATCACGTCGGACAGCCCCCGCAGGGTCTGGAAGATCCGCCTGTCGCCCTTGCTCGACAGCCCCCGCGAGCGGCCTTTCAACCAGGCCGCGCCGTCGGTGCTGGCGACCATGTTGACGCGCAGCCACGGCCGGTCGCCGGGGTAGGCGTACGCCTGCGCGATGTCCGGGTTGTCCTGTATGTCGGGAAAGATGCGCCGCACTCCTCTACCTTGGCACACCCCACCGACAACCGGCTCACGGAGCCTTCCGCCCTCGTCAGGCGTGCCGGCGCGGCTGACGGAGCACCTGCAGCGAACGCGCGGTGACCGCCACCAGGTCGCCTGCCCGCCACTCGTCGGCGAAGGTGTCCTCCACCGTGTCGTGGTTGGTGTCGAGCACCGGCGCCCAGCTGCCGCCGAACTCCTCGCCGGGCAGCGTGAACGGCATGTTCTCGTGGTGAGCGTTGATCAGTAGCAGGAACGAGTCGTCCACGATCCGCTCGCCGCGCGGCCCCGGCTCGGTGATCGCCTCGCCGTTGAGGTAGACCATGAGGGACTTGGCGTAACCGGTGTGCCAGTCGCCCGCCGTCATCTCGCGGCCGCCGGGGGTGAGCCAGACCAGGTCGCGCTTGCCGTTGTCGGGATGGCGGCCGTGGAAGAACCGGCGGCGCTGGAAGACCGGGTGCTCACGCCGCAGCTTGGACAGCGCCCTGACGAAGTCGAGCAGCTCGTGCTCCGTCTGCAGCATCGACCAGTCGACCCAGGCCAGCTCGTTGTCCTGGCAGTAGGCGTTGTTGTTGCCGCGCTGGGTGCGGCCGATCTCGTCGCCGTGGGACAACATCGGCACGCCCTGCGACAGGAACAGGGTCGCCAGGAAGTTGCGCCGCTGGCGGCGGCGGAGCGTGACGATCCGCGGGTCCTCGACCGGGCCCTCCGCCCCGCAGTTCCACGAGCGGTTGTCGTTGGTGCCGTCGCGGTTGTCCTCGCCGTTGTCGGCGTTGTGCTTGTGATCGTACGAGACCAGGTCGGCGAGGGTGAAGCCGTCGTGGCAGGTGACGAAGTTGATCGAGGCGACCGGGCGGCGGCCCGAGGACTCGTAGAGATCGGCCGAGCCGGTCAGCCGGGAGGCGAATTCCGGCAGGGCGGAATGGGTGCCCCTCCAGAAATCACGCACGATGTCGCGGTATTTGCCGTTCCACTCCGTCCACAGGGGCGGGAAGTTGCCGACCTGGTAGCCGCCCGGCCCCACGTCCCACGGCTCGGCGATCAGCTTGACCTGCGAGATCACCGGATCCTGCTGGATCAGGTCGAAGAACGCGCTCAGCCGGTCGACGTCGTGCAACTCCCTGGCCAGCGCGGAGGCCAGGTCGAAGCGGAACCCGTCGACGTGCATCTCCAGCACCCAGTAGCGGAGGGAGTCCATGATCAGCTGCAGCGCGTGCGGCGAGCGCACGTTCAGGGAGTTGCCGCAGCCGGTGTAGTCGAGGTAGTAGCGCCGGTCGCCGTCGTGCAGCCGGTAGTAGGCGGCGTTGTCGATGCCCCTGAACCCCAGGGTGGGGCCCATGTGGTCGCCTTCGGCGGTGTGGTTGTAGACCACGTCGAGGATGACCTCGATGCCCGCCTCGTGCAGCGCCCGCACCATCGCCTTGAACTCCAGCACCTGCTCACCCCGCGTGCCGCCGCCGGAGTAGCCCCCGTGCGGCGCGAGGTAGGCCATGGTGTTGTAGCCCCAGTAGTTCGTCAGCCCGCGCGCCACCAGGAAGTGCTCGGGGATGTAGTGGTGCACCGGCATCAGCTCGACCGCCGTCACCCCGATCGACAGCAGGTGCTCGATGATCGCGGGATGCCCCACGCCCGCGTAGGTGCCCCGCAGGTCGGGCGGCACACCGGGGTGCCGCATGGTGAGCCCGCGCACGTGGGCCTCGTAGATCACGGTCTGGTGGTACGGCGTGCGCGGCGACCGGTCGTTGCCCCACTCGAAGAACGGATTGATCACGACGTTCTTCGGCAGGTAGGGGCCGCTGTCCTCGGTGTTGCGCAGGGAGGGATCGGTGAAGTAGTAGGGGAACAGCGCCTGGTTCCACGTCAGCTCGCCGTCGATGGCCTTGGCGTAGGGGTCGAGCAGCAGCTTGGCGGGGTTGCAGCGGTGGCCCTGGGACGGGTCGTAGGGCCCGTGCACGCGGTAGCCGTAGCGCTGCCCCGGCTGGATGCCCGGCAGGTAGCCGTGCCAGACGAACCCGTCGACCTCGGGCAGGTCGACCCGCTCCTCGGTGCCGTCGTCATGAAAAAGGCATAGCTCGACCCGGTCGGCGACCTCTGAGAACACCGAGAAGCTGGTGCCCACGCCGTCCCAGGTGGCGCCGAGTGGATAGGGCTCGCCCGGCCAGACCTCACGCATGTGAACTGATTGTCGCACGTTGACGCGCTCTTGGCCCCGCACTGAGACGATCGCCCTTCGTACCCGGCCGGCCACGCGCGTGTGCGCCGGCCGGCACGCTCCTAGAGCAGCTCGGCGTCGAGCGAGATCGTGGTGCCCGCCAGCGCCTTGCTGACCGGGCAGGTGGCCTTGGCCGTCTCGGCGGCCCGCTGGAACTGCTCGGCCGTGATGCCGGGGACCTGGCCCTTCACCGTGAGCACGATGCCCGTGATGCCCTCGCCCGGCTGGAACGTCACGTCGGCGCTGGTCTGCAGCGACGCGGGAGGCGTGCCGGCGCCGGCCAGCCCGTGGGAGAGCGCCATCGAGAAGCACGACGAGTGGGCGGCCGCGATGAGCTCCTCCGGCGACGTCTTGCCGCCCGCAGTCTCGGCCCTGGACGCCCAGGAGATCTCGAAAGTGCCGGCGCCCGAGGAGTCGAGCGAGACGCTGCCCGAGCCGTTGAGCAGAGCGCCCTTCCACTGGGTGGTGGCGGTGCGAGTGGTGGCCATGGTGGTGCTCCCTCCGTCGTGGATCTCCGAACCTATCGCGCACCAGGCCACGCGCAGGAAAGGCGCGCACCGGCACACGGTGACATCTGCCCCTCATCCGGCTCTACATTTCGGGCGAATAGTGACATGCTCGGGTCGCGGCGCACGTGCCGCCTTGGGCCGGAACAAACGGGAGTGTGGTGCCAGTGGAGGCACCGTACGACGACCGCGTGCTGCACCAGCGGGTGGTCGGCGGCGACGAGTCCGCTCTGGGGGAGATCTACGACCGGCTCTCCTCGCTGATCTTCGGTCTCTCCCTCCGGGTCACCAGGGACCGGGTGATCGCCGAGGACATCACGCAGGAGGTGTTCCTGGTCTTCTGGGAACGCCCGCTGGCCTACGACCCGGAGCGCGGCACCCTGCGCGCCTGGCTGGCCACGATCGCGCACCGGCGCGCGGTCGATCACGTGCGCGCGGAGGAACGGCGCCGGGTCTCGGCGCTCGGGCCGCGGCTGTTCGAGCGCGAACCCGCCAGGCCGGAGGACACGGTGCTCGCCGCCGACGAGGCCGAGCGGGTGCGCCAGGCCGTGACGGCGTTACCCGGCAGCCTGCGGGAGGCTCTCGAACTCGCCTATTTCCGCGGCAGGACCTACCGGCAGGTCGGCGAGGAACTCGGTATGCCCGAGGGCACGGCGAAATCGCGCATCCGGCTGGCGCTGCGGCGCCTGGCGGACGCGCTCGCGGAGGAAGAGGTGTGATGGACCCCGTCGAGCGTCTCTATCTGGACGCGCTGATGGCGGAACCGGCGGTGCCGGCCCATACGTTGCGTCCCCAGCTCCTGGCCGGCGCCAGAGCCCGGCGCAGGCCCGCGGCGCCCACCGCCGCCTGGGCGGAGCCGTACGCGGGCCGGGTCGCCGCCATGGACGCCCTGCTGGCCGAGGCCGCCGATGACGACTGGTCGCGCGTGATCGTCGAGGGCTGGACCCTGCAGGAGCTGGTCGCGCACCTGGCCGCCAAGGACGGGCTGCTGGCCGCCTCCGTCGGCGCCCCCGTGCTCGGGCCGCCCATCGACACAACCGACTCGCTGGCCCGTACACGTGATCTGCAGGCGTACGAGCGCTCACGCAGCCCCGAGCAGACACGCAGGGACTGGCGGGCCCAGGCGGACGCGCTCTGCCGCCACCTGGCGGATCTGGACCCGGCGACGGCGGCCACCCTCGACGGCCTGGAGACGAGGCTGGGCGACCACATCCTCGGCCGGGGCCTGGAGACCTGGATCCACACGGCCGACGCCGCGAGTACGGCGAGGATCCGCCTGCCCGACCCTGTCGCGGAGCACATCCGCCCGACCGCCGACCTGTGCGCCCGCCTGCTGCCCTGGACGATGCTCCTGTCGGGGATGGACACAGGCGCGGGCCACACCCTGCACCTGACCTTGACGGGCGACGGCGGCGGCGAGTGGCGCATCCCCCTGGGCGTGGGGGACACCGCCCCCGGCACTCCGGACGTGAGCATCACGGCGGACGTGGTGGCGTTCTGCTTCCTGCTCGGCGGCAGGAGAGAGCCGGCGACATTTCCCGCGGAGCTGGGCGGCGACCTCGCTCTGGCGAGGGACGTCCTGACCGCCGCACCCGCGCTGTCCGGGCCGTAGCCGGGCGCGAGCCCGGCGGATCGCGGGTAGATCACCCCCGTGCCGTGTTCCCTGTCGGGCAAACAACGGCAAAAGGCTTGTTGAATCACCCCTCCTCCAGAGTCCTTTGATTTGACGTGTTGTTTGGGTTCATGGGGTTAAACGAGATTCCGTTCCTGGGTAAGTCTGCCTCTGTCCGGACACTCGATCATGATGGGTGCCGGATTTTCTGGGTCGATCTACCCATGAACGGAAAGATGCACGTGAATACAGAAAGTCGGCAACCGCGCGCGCCGAGAAAAAGGCGCATCATGTCAGTGGCTCTGGCCGGCGCGGCCGCCAGCGTCATGCTCCTTCCCGTGAGCCAGGGGATCGCCGGCGCGAGCGCAGGCGCTGCCGTCGTCCCGGCCGGGGTCGGGGTCGTCGCCGGAGAGAAGCCGGTGCTCGGGTGCAAGCGCCACTGCAACCGCTGGCCCAGGGGCCCCTGGTGGGGCGGTCATCACCACCATCACGACGACCATCACCGCCACCACCGCAAGTTCCGTCACAAGCGCCACCATGACGAGCCGGTCCGTCCGCGCATCGTCGTGGTGACGCCGACGCCGACGCCCACGCCGTCCCCGACGCCCACGAAGACGGAGAGGCCGCACCACGACGACAACGAGGGCGGGTTCGACTTCTTCGACTGGTGGCCGGTCGACCAGTAACACCCATCACGGGCGGATTCATCGCCGTCCATCGGGAAAGAACGAATGCCGTGGCCGGATGGCCGGTCGCGGCATTCGTTCATTTATCCGGCCCGCCAGGAAGGATAAATGTGGGCACGGAATGAAATATGGTCAAAAGTTGCGAATCTGGGCGAACTCCTTCATCCTGATGAATCCTTGGCGGGCGGGCGGCGCCGATCCAGGACCTGCCCGCCGCGCACGACGAGAGGGGGCCACATGACTGACGACGTGATGGGAGACGTGACGGGACTGGCCGGGCTGCTGTACGAGTTCGGGCTGCTCAAGCGCTACAAGAGGACCGGGTGGCTGGTCGCCGGCGTACGCGACCCCGAGAGCATCGCCGAGCACTCGTTCCGCGCCGCCGTCATCGCGGCCATGATCGCCCGGCTGGAGGGCGGCGACCCCGAGCGGGCCGCGTTCATGAGCCTGTTCCACGACACCCAGGAAACCCGCATCACCGACATCCCCTACATCGGCAAGCGCTACCTCAAGGCGGCCTCCAACGAAGACGTCACGGCCGACCAGGTGCGGGGCGTCTCCCCGGCGGTGGCGGACATGGTGGGCGACGCGGTGGCCGAGTACGAGGAGAAGGCGAGCCTCGAGGCGGTCTGCGCACGCGACGCCGACAAACTGGAGTGCCTCCTCCAGGCGGTCGAATACCGCGAGCAGGGGCACCAGAACGTGCAGGGCTGGATCGACAGCTCGCTCGCCGCGATCACGACCACGACGGGCAAGCGCCTGGCGGAGGAGGCGTTGAGCACGGGAACCCTGGAATGGGTGACCCGCGTGCTCAACGGCGACTGACCGCGCCCGCCTGCCGGCGCTCACCCGTCCGCGCTCACCCCTCCGCGGGCGGCCGGCTGACGAGGTCTCTGGCGTACTCGTCGTCGCTCTCGGCCAGAACCCGCTCCGCCCCCTGCGCCGCCCGCTCGTCGCCGCGGGCCGCGAGCCCGCGCGTGGCCTCGGCCACCGTACGAAGATCCGTGTCGGTGAGCCGGGCCGCCAGCGCCTCACGGATGGCGGGCGTGTCGGCCTGCAGGCCCGCGAGCCCGGCGGTCGCCCAGTCACGGATGTCGGAGACGTCTTCCTGCGTCATCTCGATGAGCAGCGCGAGACCCTCCTCGTCGTCGGGCGGCAGCACGTCGGCCAGCGCGATCGCGTCGGTCGCCGTCCGCGTGTGCCCGGGACGCCCGAGGATGTCCAGCACGTACGGCAGCGCCCTCGGATCGCCCTGATGGCCGAGCGCCGCAAGGACCGAGCGCAGCACCTGCGGGTGGCCCTCCGTGGTGACCATCCTCTGCAGCAGTGGCAGCGTCCTGTCGACGTAGGGCTTGTCGTCCTCGGAGACGCCGAACTGGGCGATGGCGTCCACCCCGAACTCGCGCTCCCTGGGGTCCTCGCTCACGCACAGCCGCGACAGGACTTCGTACGTCTCCTCGTCGCCGCGCTTGGCCAGCGAGTCGGCGACGATCCACCACGTCTCGGCGTCTTCGTCGAGGTCGCGGTGCGCGACGGCCCGCGCCACGAGCCGGTCGACCGGCGTGTAGACGTTCGTCGCGTCCTCAAGCAGCGTCGTGACGGCCGCGTGGCCGCGCTGCGCCTGCACCTGTTCTGTCTGCGAGCCGTCGGCCGAACTGCCGGTCACGGTGACCAGTTCGGTGCCGTCCTTGGTGTGCCGGCGGGTCACGGAGTATTCCCAGCCCTCCTGTTCCACCTGGTCGAGCAGGGCGCTCTCCAGGTGCACACCCACCCAGTCGGCCGCGATGTCGAGCGGCGCGTCGCCGTCGCCGTCGTATTTCTCGGGGTCGGCGCCCGCCTCCAGCAGCGCCTGCACCACACCCAGCGCGCCGCGCCTGGCGGCCAGCGACAGCGGGGTGTCGCCGTCGTCGTTGGTCGCGTCGACCTCGGCGCCCGCCTCGATCAGCACTCTGGCGGTGGCGGCGTGCCCGTTGGCGGCGGCCCACAGCAGCGCCGTCCAGCCGCCGGTCTCCCTGCCGTCGACCTCGGCCCCGGCCGTCAGCAGCGTCGCGGCCACCTCCGTGCGGTCCCAGGCGGCGGCCGCGCACAGCGCCAGGCCTGCCTCCTCGCCCTCGCTGGGTGTGTTGGGGTCGGTGCCGCCGGCCAGCAGCTTGCCCACGGTCTCGGAATCGCCGTTCAACGCCGCGCGGTAGAGCTGTTCCTCATGCATGACAGGGACCCTAGCCTGGTCCGGCCGCGCCCCGGGCCATGCCAGGGCCCCGTGTCACGGCGTGGTACGCGTACCGGCCAGGAAAGGTTCAACGCCGACGGCGACGTGCGTGAGACAGTTTCCTTCCCTCGCAGCGCGATGCCGGACAAGACGCGATATGTTGCGAGTATGACTGATCCGGGTGAGATCCGTGCGTCGGACGCCGAGCGTGAGGCCGTCGTCGAACAACTCCGTGTCGCCTCCGTGGAGGGCCGGCTCACACTCGCCGAGCTGACCGACCGCACGGAGGCCGCGTACACCGCGGCCACGCAAGCCGAACTGGCCATGCTCACCCAGGACCTGCCCGCGGGCGCCGCCCCCGCACCCGCGGCGCCCGCCGCCACGGGACGCAGGCGGCGCTGGTTCGTGGGCATCATGGGCGACTCCAAGCGGCGCGGCACCTGGCGGATCGACCAGGAGCTCGGCGCGGTCGCCGTGATGGGGGACGTCGTGCTCGACCTGCGCGAGGCGGAGGTGCGGACCAGCTCGGTCGACATCATGGCCGTCTCCGTGATGGGCGACGTCAAGATCATCGTGCCCGACGGGGTGAACGTGGACCTCGACGGCGTGGCCATCATGGGCGACAAGAAGGTGGACGTCCTGGAGGGCGCTTCGGGGGCGAACGTGCCCGTCGTGCGCGTGCAGGCGTACGCCGTGATGGGCGACGTCAAGGTGGTCGGCGACTCGCGCGCGAAGCCGATCAAGCACAAGCTGTCGGCCTGGCGGGAGCACTGGCGGATGTTGCACGGAGAGGACTGGCGCGAGCTGGGCAGGCAGCTCCGCCACGAGACCCGCGAGCTGAACCGGCAGGTGCGCGACATGAACCGCGACCTCGGCCGGGGCTACTGACCCCGCCACCCGGCCGGACGCCGGCGGGGTGAGTGACCGTCAGCCCGCGACAGACACCGGCCGCCGCTGGGCCGCCGCGTACCGTTCGAGCAGCACGCTCACCAGCTCGGGAGCCGGCCCGAGCACGTCGGCCACGACCTGCGCGCCGGCCTCCAGCGTGGCCTGCCGCACCTTGTCGGCGAAGTAGCCGGGCGCCAGCAGGTAGGGGGCGACGACCACCCGCGGCGCGCCGGCGCGCAGGAGCGCGGAGACCGCCTCGGCAGGGGACGGATCGGCCGCGGAGGCGTAGGCGGCCGACACCGACCACCATCCGGAGCGCCGCCACCGCCGGGCCATCCCCGCGACCACCGCGTTGGCTCTGGCGTCGCTCGAACCGGCCGACACCAGCACCACCGCCGTGTCCGGGTCGCCCGCGGGCACACCCGCCCCGCCCAGCCGCCGCTCCAGCGCGGACAGCAGCAGCGGGTGCGGCCCGAGCGTGGCGCCGTAGTGCACGCGCAGGCGCGGCCTGCGCGCTCTCACCTCGTTGAGCGCCGCGGGCAGGTCGACCCGGCTGTGGTAGGCCTCGGTGAGCAGCAGCGGCAGCACCACCGCCTCGCCGAGCCCGGCCAGCGCCTGCCCGAGCGCGGGGGCGCAGTGGTCGAGATAGGCGTCGCGTACGGGCACGTCGGGCCGCTCCAGGCGTACGCGGTCGAGCAGCGCGGCCACGGTGGCGGCGGCGCGCGGGTCGCGGGACCCGTGCGCCACTGCCACCAGTGGCACGCGGCCGGGGGGCGTCCCGCCTGCCAACGGGATGCGCCCCCTGTCGGGGATCACAGGTGAATGCCGCATTCGACCTTCCCCAGGCCCGCCCAGCGACCGCTGCGCGGATCCTCGCCCTCCGTGACCTGCCGCGTGCAGGGCGCGCAGCCGATCGAGGGGTAGTTGTCGTAGTGCAACGGGTTGATCAGCACACCGTTGTCGGCGATGTAGTTGTCGACGTCGTCCTGCGTCCAGGCGGCGATCGGGTTGACCTTGACCATCTGCCGTTTGGCGTCCCACTCGACGACCCTGGTGCCCACCCGGCTCGGCGACTCGTCGCGGCGGATGCCGGAGATCCACGCGAGGTAGGGCTCCAGCGCCCGGTTGAGCGGCTCCACCTTGCGCAGGTAGCAGCACAGGTCGGGGTTGCGGCCGAACAGGCGCGGCCCGAGGTCGCGATCCTGCTCCTCGACCGTCCGCGACGGCTTGATGTCGATCACGTTGACGTCATAGACCTGCCGTACGGCGTCCCGCGTGCCGATCGTCTCGGCGAAGTGGTAGCCGGTGTCGATGAACAACACGTCGACGCCGGGTCTGACCCGGCTCACCAGGTCGATGAGCAGCGCGTCGCTCATGGAGGACGTCAGGCACAAGCGCTCACCGAAGGTCGCCGCCGCCCACCGGATGATCTCACGCGCGGGAGCGCCTTCCAGAGCGGTCGCGGCGGACTCGACGATGTCCCGCAGGTCGAGCTCGCCGCGCTGATCTCTTAATGCGACCTCGAGGTCGACCAGCGTCATATCCTCACCCCGATCCCAAGAAACTTCAGTTTGAAAGCACGAGCGCACGCGCGGCAGTACCAGCTGCCGCCCGTGCCGTGCCCGGCGGAGTCGAGCTCGCCCTCGTAGGGTTCGAGGTCCTCGTCGCCGCAGTAGGGGCAGTGGAAGGGAACCGCTCGCGTGGTCATTTCAGGTCGGCCTCGTCCGCTCGCTGCACCCAGTCGGCGAACGACTCGCCTTCCTTCTTCTGGTCGTCGTAGTGGGACACGACCCGCGCGACGTAGTCGGGCAGCGCCTTGGCCGTGGTCTTCAGGCCTCTGACCTTACGGCCGAAACCGGAGTCGACGCCCAGCGAGCCGCCCAGGTGGATCTGGAAGCCCTCGACCTGCTCGCCGTTCTCGTCGACCACGAGCTGGCCCTTCAGGCCGATGTCGGCGGTCTGGGTGCGGGCGCACGCGTTGGGGCAGCCGTTGACGTTGATGGTCAGCGGCTCGTCGAACGACGGCAGCCGGCGCTCCAACTCGTCGATCAGGTCGGCGGCCCTCGTCTTCGTCTCGACGATGGCCAGCTTGCAGAACTCGATGCCGGTGCAGGCCATCGTCTGGCGGCGGAACGTGGACGGCCTGACCCGCAGGTCGGCGGCCTCCAGCTCGGCCACGATGGAGTCGACCTGGTCGGGCGCGACGTCGAGCACGACCATCTTCTGCTCGATGGTCGTGCGGACCCGGCCGGAGCCGTGCCGCTCGGCGATGTCGGCGATCTGATGGAGCTTGTCGCCGTCGACCCGGCCCACCTTGGGGGCGAAGCCGACATAGAAGGTGCCGTCCTTCTGCGGGAAGACGCCGACGTGGTCGCGGCGGCTGCCGCGCGGCGGCTCCGGGGCCGGCCCGTCGGGCAGCGGCTCTTTGAGGTATTCCTGCTCCAGCACCTCGCGGAACTTCTCCACGCCCCAGTCGTTGACGAGGAACTTGAGCCTGGCCCTGTGCCGCAGCCGCCGGTAGCCGTAGTCGCGGAAGATCCCGGTGACGCCCTCGTGCACGTCGCCCACCCGGTCGGGCCGGACGAACACACCGAGCCGCTTGGCCAGCATCGGGTTGGTCGACAGGCCGCCGCCGACCCACAGGTCGTAGCCCGCCTCGCCGTGCTCGTTGACCACGCCGACGAACGCCACGTCGTTGATCTCGTGGACCGTGCAGTGGGCGGGGCAGCCGCTCAGAGCCGTCTTGAACTTGCGCGGCAGGTTGGAGTAAGCGGGGTTGCCGACGACACGTTCCTTCAGCTCACGGATCTGCTCCGTGGCGTCCAGCACCTCTTCGGTGTCGATGCCGGCCAGCGGGCACCCCAGGATCACGCGCGGGGTGTCGCCGCACGCCTCCGTGGTGGACAGGCCCACCGCCTCCAGGCGCTCCCAGATGTCGGGCACCGACTCGATCTCGATCCAGTGGAGCTGGATGTTCTGGCGGTCGGTCAGGTCGGCGGTGCCGCGGGCGTACTCGTTGGCGATGTCGGCGATCGTGCGCAGCTGGGCCAGGTCGAGCTGCCCGCCGTCGATGCGCACGCGCAGCATGAAGTAGCGGTCGTCGAGCTCCTCGGGCTCCAGGATCGCGGTCTTGCCGCCGTCGATGCCGGGTTTGCGCTGGGTGTAGAGGCCGTACCACCGCATGCGTCCGCGCAGGTCGGCCGGGTCGATGGAGTCGAAGCCCCGCTTGGAATAGACGTCGATGATGCGCTGGCGGACGTTGAGGCCGTCGTCGTTCTTCTTGTTCTCTTCGTTCTTGTTGAGCGGCTCGCGGTAACCGAGAGCCCACTGGCCTTCGCCGCGCGGGCGCCGGTGATGACGGCTGGCGGGAGTGCGGCCGGCAGGAGTGCTCATTGCGCGTCCTTCGGTTCATGGGCGCGCGCAATGGTCCTCCAGCCTCGTCATCGAGGGCAGGGGTGCAGGAAAGGATGCGACGCGCTCAGCGGCAAAAGAAAGATTGCGGTTAGCGGGCGTCGCAACAGATGGCACTGCGGACACGCAGGAGGTCGACGTGGCGTCGACCGACAAGCATGGGGTCCGCTGGCATACAACGAAGATACCCCGAGCGTCCGGGATGTCCAAGAAGGGGTCCAGAGTGTGGGATCCGTTCAGCCCTGGCGCGGCCAGTCCAGGTCCGTCTCCTTGGCCTGCTCCGCGGTCTGGTGCTGGCAGTCGCACCATGATCCGCCGCGGCAGTCGTCGTGGCGCTTGTCCTTGCAGCTCTCGCAGATCACACCTGCATTATTCCCCTAGAAGGTTGTTCCGGTTAGGCTGGCGCGCGTGGATCTCATGGCGGAGCTGCTCGACGACCTGCACGCCGAGACCGCGTCCTTCGAGACGCTGCTCCAAGTACGCTGGCTGGCTGGCTGGTCGCGGGAGCACCATCACGATGGTGGGCGTGGCCGCCTACGCTCCTTGCACGCGCCGAGCGTTCCGGCAAGGGTGCAACTCCACGCCGCGTGGCATATCACTCCCCTTGCTTTCGTTTCCGCCATGAGGCTTCATGTGTGAGCCGAACGAATAGAGCTGGAGAACACCATGAGAGACTTTGCCTCGGCCAGCGACGTCAAGCAAGTCAGTCTGAGCGCTTTCCAGGCGACCCTGCACCCAGAATGGCAAATATTCGGGATAAACGGGGGTTATCTGATGGCCACGGTCCTGCGGGCAGTCGGCTGTCTCGCTCCGGAAGCCCGCCCGGTCAGCATGTCCAGCCATTTTCTGCAGAGCGCATCGCCAGGAAACGCTGATGTCGAGGTGGTCAAAATACGGGACGGACGCCGGGCTCAATCTTTCCGGGTTTCCGTGACCCAGGGCGATCGGCATGTTCTGGAGGGCATTGTTCTGACGTCGAATTCGCCGGTGGAGTCGCCGCGCGGGAAGTGGGGTGACCGTCAAGGGATACAACACCCGGACACTCTTCCCACGTTTCAAGAGTCGGCGGCGAAGCGACGCGACAAGCCTATTCTCCCATTCTGGGAGAACTTCGAACGGAAGCCGATCGAGTGGTTGGACTATGCTTCTTCCTGCGCTGCCGATGCCCCGGTAAGCCAATGTTGGTTCCGCTTCCTACCTGCGGCCGACTGGGGGAGTGATAGATGGCTCAGCGCCGCCCGCCTTCCCGTGCTACTGGACATCGGCCCGCTGCCGGCTATTCGCAGAGGCTTCGGTGAGGGGGGGACGAGACATGTTGCATCCAGCCTTGACATGCACATCACGTTTCACGAAGGGGATTGCTCGGACGATTGGCTGATGATGGAGGGAGTGGGCTTGGCCGCGGGAGACGGATTGTTATCTGGCGAGGCCAAGGTCTGGGGCGGGCAGGGCCATCTACTCGCGAGCGGCATACAGCAGATGCTGTATCGAGGCTGTGCTCCTCCAACCTGAGTCGCGCTTTTCGACGTGAGATCCACCTCCGGCGCATGTCGAGTTCTACCGACCGCCGTGTGCCGGCGCGCGCGTGAGTGCGGCGGTTCACGGAGCGTCGACGCTGTGGCCGGGCCAGGCCTGTCCACGATGGCGGAGCCGCGGTCCAGGCCGACCACCTTCGCGCCGGCCTGGCAGACCTCACGCGCCAGTGGTAGCCCGCCCTGCCCTAGCTCACTCGACCAGCAGGTCCGGCCGGCTCACGCAATGTCCGGGCCGAGGAACTCGAGACGGTTGCCGAACACGTCGAACGCGTAGAAGCGGCGGTGACCAGGGAAGTTGGCGTCCCAGGTGATCGTCACCCCTTTGTCGGTCAGACGTTCGGCCAGGCCGTCCAGATCTGCCACCTGGATGCCCGGATGCGCCTTGCGTGCTGGCCGGAAGTCTTCTTCGACACCAAGGTGGATCTCCAACCCGTCCGCGCGCACCCACAGCCCACCCCGCGCGGCGAGCACCGGTGGCTTCTGTATCTCAGTCATGCCGAGCACATCGATGTAAAATTCGCGGCACTCGTCCTCACTGCCTGGCGGGATCGCCAGTTGGACGTGATGTAGGCCCAGCCCGAACGGGGAGGCGGTCTCGGTCGTGTCGTATGGCAGCACTTGGCGCTGAGTCATGGAACCAGATCCTTTCTTCTTCGAAGGGGTTGTCCGATCGAGCAACGAGTACCATGTCGTGGCGACGTCCTGTGGCAGGGCCGCGACATCGCCGCCGTCGTTGTGGCTGCGGAGATCATACGCGTGGCGTCCGAGGTCGAGATCAAGCGTCTCGGACAGTCGGTGGAGGTCGGGTCCGGCACACAGCCGACCGTACTCGATCACCAAGCTGTGCTCGGATCGGCCGGCGCGCTCGTTTTCCAGCCACGGCTCATGCCAGGCCACCCACTTGGCCAGAGCTGAGGCGTGATCCGAGGTGCGCCACGGTCGGTCGCCGGCCCAGCGTTGGACCGAGCGAGCCACCTGGGCGGGGTGTCGAATGAGCAGAATCCACATGGCGTCCGGCACTGACTCGGCCACCAGGTCCAGTTCGAGCATGTACTCGTTGTACTTCTCGCCAAAAAAGGCGGCGGCGCCGTAGCTGCGACGGATCACGTCCCGGCGCAGCGCCACGACGTCGGTGATCTTGCCATCGGCAACCTCGGCGGCGGCGGCACGCAAAACCTGCTCCGTCGTTTCCAGCCAACGTTCGGCGCTCAACCCGTACGGCGGGCGGCGACGAAGTGCATGAAGGATCTCGTCCGCGCGCAGGTGCCGTCCGCGCAGGTCTGCGGGCGTACACCAGCGGTGCAGCAGGTACGGGAGCTTGCCATTGATGGTGAACTGGCCGCCTGCTTCGGCGAACGCGCGGTCAAGTATGGAGGCCAACGCTGTGGTGCCGGAACGCTGGCTTCCAAGCAGGATGACGGGTCGTTTCGTCATCCCGTGCCCCGCAGCGGTTCCACCCAGGAACGCAGTCGCCGCATGCACTCCACGCTAGCCGTCAGCCCACCGGAGGAGAATGATTCTCCCCACGGCTCGTCGCGCTGCCGCGGGGTAAGGACGCGGCCATGCCGCCAGTGCGTCTCCAAGCTGACAAAGCCGCGATAATCATCGTCTGCCAGCCGTTCGAGGATTGCCGGCCACGGCAGGTCTCCGTCTCCCAGTCGAACGTATTGCCGTGTGCCGTCCGGGTCCTTCACGTGCACGTGTCGGATGAGTTGGTTACCGAGCACATAATCCTGCGGAAACGGTTCTGGCTCTGCACCGCTGAACACACTGTTTCCCGGATCCCACAACAAGCCGATGTCGTCACGGCCGAGTTCGTCGAGGAACTGGAGGGAGTGCCGCATCGTCGGGCTGTTGGTCCGGGTCCCGGTCTCCAATAGCAGCGGCATCGGCGGCCTGACCTGTTCGATGACGCGCTTGGCCATCCTCGCGGCGCGAACGGGGTCGGGATCTCCATCGCGGTAGAAGCTGAAGATACGTACGTGCGGAGCGCCGGCCAGTCCCGCACGCTTGCACGATTCGGCTAGTACCTCGGTGACTTTTTCCAGCTCCGTATCGCTGCGCGGCAACGGAGACTTGAACACCGGCGGGGCGAAGCCGGCGACCCCGAGGTCTCGTTCGGCGAGCAGGCCCGTCATCCGACGTAACTGCCCATCCGAGAGCAGGTGCGGCGGCGTACCCTCCATCGACCTGATCTCGACCCCGGCGAAGCCCAACCGCGCCGTGGTATCTGCCACGAGGGCCGGGTCTTGCGAAACTTCATCACCGATCACCGCGAGCCTCATGCTTCCTCTTCCCCGGTCGTCATGGCGAGAGTGCGCTTCAGCACCTTCAAGTCCTGCACAGGGGTACCTGCCCGGGACTCGACCGTAACCGCGCATACCGGTGCGCCCGCGGCGAGGACGGCGGACACGATATCTAAGTCTGCTCGCCGCAGCGGCCGGTGTCGGTAGCCGGTATCGGCTCTGGCCACGCCTTTGACTTGAATGGCACGTACGTGCGGGGCGAGATCGGCCATCATCGAGGCATCGGCGCCGCCGGTCTCGAGCAGGCCCTGCAGATCGAGTACGACGCCAAGGTCTATCTGGGCGCAGAGTGCGGTGAGTGCGGCAACGTTCGGTCCGCCTCTGTGCGTCTCCACCCACAGGTGCAGCCCTGCGGCCGAGGCGGCGGCGACTTGCTCGGCGATGAGCCCCATGTCCGGTCCCTCGACGCAGAAGACCTTCACCGGGAAGTCCGTGGGCACATTCTCGTCGGCCGGCAGATCAATCGGCGTGCCCAGCCGCCATCCGGTGCCGGTGAAGAACACGTCCAAACCCGCATTGACGATCGTCTCGATCCCGGCGGCGACACCTGCGGCCTCCCACTGGTGTGTCTTCCCTATGCGTAGGTCGACCCCCATACCACCCGCTGCGGACACGGTCTGTGCCAACTGGGTGGCCGAAGCCGTGGTCATGCTCCCCGAACTCAATCCAATGGAGATCATGGGGCCACCGTTGTGGCATCGTGTTGCAGCAGACCATGGAGAATCATGGTGACCCCGCTGCTCCGGTCAAGCGACGACACTCGCGGCGGCACCCCGTTCTGGACTGAGAGGGCCAGCTCGGTGTACACACAGGCCCGCAGCTCAAGGGCCGGGCGAGCGTCCTGGTACACCTCCTCGTCGGCGATCCTGCCCACCAGACGTCCACCGTTCAGCTCGATCCAGGCGTTCGCGCCATGCACGGTCAGCTGTTCGAACCTGCCTGGCGACCGGCTGGTTACCGCAATCGTGAGCTGCGCACCCGAGTCGAATGCGACGTGCCCGCACAGTTGTGTGTCAATCCCCGGTGCGGCATCGGTGCGGTCAAGGAGGGTAACCTGAACCGGTTCCCCCAGTAGTTGGCAGGCCACGTCGAGGTAGTGCACGCCGAGGTGGGCGGTGACGCCGCCAAGGGCCTTGTCGGGACGTGACCGCCAACCACCGTCGGCGTAGTGGGAGGCTTTCCTGGGTCGAGAGACCATGAGGCTTGCCATAGCGTCGGCAAAGTGTGCCGACGCGCCGATGCGCAGAGTCTCCGGCAAGGCGAACCTGTGCTGGAACATCACAGCGGCATGCCGCTCCGCCCGGTGAGCCGCGGCGAGCATAGCCGACAGTTCTGCAGGGCAGCGCGCGGGTGGCTTCTCAACGAGCACATGCTTGCTCGCACGGAACGCAGCGGTGGCCATTTCGTAGCGATCACCGGGCGGAAGGCACAGAGCTACCACTTGTACGTTCGGATCCGCGAGCACCTCCGCCATGGGCCGCACGGGAAGGTCTGTTCGCGCGGCGACAACAGGATCCGGTTCCGTGATGGCTACCACCTCGGCCGAGGAAACCTTGCTCACGGCGGCGATGTTCTGCTGTCCCGCGTTTCCCAGACCGACCACCGCGACCCGGACGGGTTCGGACGTGTTCTCTGTCGTTCTTGTCACGGACTCTGATCCCCTAGATCTGTGTCGAATCGAAACGCGCGGTTCAAAGGTCCGGGCGACAGGGTCTTCCGCATCCTGGATACGCCTCGGGACTTTGCGTCGAGGGGTGATATCGGAGCTACCCCTCCATAGGCTCATGATCCTTTTTGGTTTCGCCCGCGCTGGGGGAGGTTCGTAGCGGGACCTCGTGCATGAACAGTGTCCCCAGGAAGCCGAGTGCGGCCACCAGCACAGCGGCGAGGAACACCGAGTGCAGCGCGTTGGAGAAGGCCTCGCGGATGATGGCCTGAACCAGCCCGGGGAGGCGGCCTATCGCTTCCGGCGATCCGAGCGCAGGGATGCCGTTACCGGTGGGTAGATGAAGGCGAAACCTTGCCATCTGCTCGCGCATCTCGTCGGCGACCCGGGTGCTGAGGATGGATCCGAACGCAGCGACGCCGACTGCTCCGCCGAACGTGCGGAAGAACGTGGCGGAGGAGGTGCTGGACGCGATGTCCCGCCGCTCGACGGCGTTCTGCGCTGCCAGGATGAGGATCTGCATGGTGAGACCGAGACCCGCCCCGACGATGGCGATGGAGCCGCCGATGGCCCAGCGGCTGGAATCGCCGTGCAGGCGGGATAGGAGGAGGAGCCCAATGGTGACGAGCGCCATTCCGGTCGCAGGGAAGACCTTCCAACGCCCCAACCGGGCGACGAACTGTCCCGAGACCAGGGCGGCCACGAAGGTTCCACCCACCATTGGCAGCGTCATGATCCCGGAGGCCGTGGGAGTCATTCCCTTGACGATCTGCAGGTACTGCGGCAGGTAGATCGTCGTGCCGAACAGGCATGCGCCGACCAGGATCGAGACCGCGCATATCAGCACGTAATTGCGGTTCCGGAAGAGTCGCGGTGGGAGGATCGGAGCCGCCGCAGCGCGTTCTACGGGAATGGCGAGCAGGAAGAAGAGCGTGCTGCAAATGCCGAGCGCGTACGTCCAGTGCGAGTTCCAGGGGAACTCCTTTCCCCCGAGGGTCAGCAGCAGCATGATCGTCGTGGCGCCGCCGGTGATGAGGATGGCGCCCCACCAGTCCACCGGGACGTTTCCTGTGGGCAGCTTGGGCAACTTGAGTAGGCGCGAGACGATGATGAACGCGACGATGGCCAGAGGAAGGGAGACGAAGAAGCACCACCGCCAGCCGAGCCCTTCGGCGTCCACGAGGAAGCCACCGATGAGCGGGCCGGTGAGCGTGGAGATGGCGAATGCCGAGCCCATGTAGCCGGAGTAGCGTCCCCGCTCCCGAGGTTCGACGAGGTCGCCGAGGATGATCTGGCTCAGCGACTGGAGGCCGCCGACGCCCACACCCTGGACCGCGCGGGCCGCGATCAGCCAGCCGATGTCCGGCGCGAACCCGGCTGCCATGGAGGCCGCCACGAAAATGACGAGTGCGGACTGGTAGACGCGCTTGCGGCCGTACAGGTCGGAGACTTTCCCCCACAGCGGCATGGATGCCGCCATCGTGAGCAGTGTGGCGCTGGCGACCCAGGAGTACTGATCCTGACCACCGAGCTCGCCCACGATCGTGGGGAGTGCCGTGCCGACGATGTACGTCGTGATCATCGCCGTGATCATTCCCGTTACCAGGCCGGCAAGGACCTTCAGAACCTCCCCGTGGGAGTAGCTCCGCGGCGTCTCCTGTGCGGCGGGACTCGCTCCCTCAGATGCGGGTTTCCACACCGAAAGGCCCTCTCAGTATCGGGTTGAGGTCGGTGACGGCGTTGAAACGTGCGGGCAGCCAGGTCTCGTCGATGAGCAACGCCGTCGCGCGCCTCTTGCTATGCCGACTTGGCGGATTGTGTGGTCGAGGCTCGTGAACGCGCACGCGCCTCATGAAGTCGGCCGCGTCTGCGGCCACTTAGATAGACGCCGTCGAGTGCGACATTGAGGAGAGCCGCGGCTGGCTGCGGGCCGACGATAGCTTCGCGTACTCCGGTGGCCAGGCGCTTCAGCGCAGGCGTGTCAAGCGCGGTATCGTCGAGCAGCCCTGCCCGCCAGGCCTCCCGGACCGCGACGCGCAAGCCTTTCGAATTCCGGTGGAGCACGAGCATTTCGGGCACGAAATGGCAGCAGCCTCCCCTAGCCTCAAGGCGGCGCACGAGAAAACGGTCGCTCATCGTCGGGACATCGGGGAAACCTCCAACTCCGACCAGCATGTCGCGCCAGATGACGGCATTGCCACCTGCAAGGAAGTCGACTGCCTGGCCGGGGACGAGCGGCGCGTATCTGCGGTCGTATCGAAGTTGGCGGGCGCGAGAAACGATCCCTTGATCGAAGCGGCGTACTGCTCCTGTCACCGCCGCGCGGGTCGGCTTCAGTTCGCGCCGGGCTGTCGCGAGCCAGCCTTGGCAGAGACGTACGTCGTCGTCGAGGAAGCCGACGGCATCGACCCCCTCCGCGACGACCTGCAGAGCCCGGTTCCGGCAGTATGCGGCGCCACGCCGGACTGCGTTGCGCAGCAGATGAATGGGAGCGCCGGCCACATCCGGCGGCAAAGTGACCGGCACTGTTGCGGCATCATCGACCACGATCACCTGGGCCAGGGAGGTGTCCGCCTCCCGCCGTAGGGATTCGAGACAGGCCCGGAGATCGTTGGGCCTGCCGATGGTCGGGATGATCACAGCGATCCGCCGTGCTCCCACGTCCGCCTCCATTCGGTTATGCAGCGGCCCCAGCGCTGCGGCTCGCCCGCAGGAAGATAGGTCCGGCGAATCTCTTGCGGAGCCTTGTCCCACGCGCGGGCGGGTGCCTTGATCGATCCGAAGCACAGCGACGGCAGCGCCAGCGTGCCGGGCTGCGGTAGTTCCCCGAAGGGATACGCCAACCAGTCCGGGGAGTCCGGCAGCCGCTCCTGCAGAGCGTGCCGGGCCCTGTCCACTTCAGCCTGGGCTTTCGCGGGGTCCAGCCGGTTGAAGGCGACGTGCGTGCAGCCGTGGCTGGCGACAAGGTGGCCGCGCTGTGTCAGTTCTTCCAACTGCTCCCATGTCATGTGCTGCAGCTGGCCCCGTACCGGGTGGTTCTCGACGCAGCCGATCAGATCCACGCTCACGAACATGACCGCACGCCATCCGCGCCGTTCCATGATCGGCACAGCATGCTCGAAGACATCGGTGTAGCCGTCATCGAAGGTCACCAGGCCGACCGGATCCGGATGCCCCCCACTCTTCAGGACGGATGGAACGGTCTCTGGTCCCAGAGGTTGGAAAAGCTCGCCGAACTCCCCGAGCGCACGATCGAACGCCGCGGGCGTGACTGCCGTATAGTGCCGCATTTCCGGATGGACATGGTGGAAATACAGAACAAGGGGCCACCCTGGCGCGGATCCGACCTCGGGCGGGGGGAATTCAGCTGGATGGGAGAGCCTGACGTGTGAGCCGGTGTAGGAGGGCAGGGCACGGTCGTCGTTTGCGCGCATAGTCATATTCCTGGGGGCACGGCTGCGGGTGACGTACGCCCCTTTTCACTGGACGCGGTGTAAGGGAATCTCACGGAGCTGATTCCGGAGAGGGGTTCGGCCACTGCAACCGGGATGCTGCAGCAACCGGAGGGAGGTGAGACGGTTGAAGCCAGCTTGGATTGAGCTCGGACAAAGCCGCGCAACCCATCAGCTTCATATTCCGCGCCAGCTCAGACCGGAAGATCTCAATGATTCTCTCGACCCCAGGCTGGCCGGCGAAAGCCAAACCGTAGACGAACGGCCGTCCGATCAGCACTGCTCGTGCCCCCAGGGAGAGTGCTTTGATCACGCAAGTAGCCCGGCGGACACCCCCGTCAAGGAGGACTTCCGTCTCTGGCCCGACGGCGGCGACGATCTCAGGTAGGACGCGCATGGTCGCGGGAGCACCATCGAGCGCTCGCCCACCGTGATTGGAGACGATGACCGCGTCCGCGCCAACGTCACGGGCCGCAATGGCATCGTGCCCGCTGAGCACGCCCTTCACGAGCAGCGAGTCCGCCCATTCGCTTCTCATCCATTCGATGTCTGCCCAAGTGAAGCGCGCCGACCTGTGTAGCGTCCCTGAGGAAAGCAGTGTGGAGGCGCGTTTTATGGTAGAAATCTGCTGCCGTGCCGCGAGGAGCATGGAAGCCACCCATCGTGGGCGCGCGACAAAGTGAGCAGCGAGGTGGGCGGTGAATTGTGGCGTGAGCCGGATCGGCGGAACGAGACCGTGACGGCTCTCCCCTTCACGGTTGCCAGGGGGTGGTCCATCGAGGGTGACGACCAGCCCTTCAAAGCCTGATTCGGCGGCCCGGGCCATGTCGCGCTTCACCGCATCACGGCCTCCGGCGGAGTTGACATGGAACCAGTTCGGCCCTGGCGACCGCTGGCCCACTTCCTCGGGCGGGCACATGGCGGTCCTGCTCAGAACTGCGACCGTTCCCGCCGCAGAGGCAGCCCGGGCGACTCCGACGGCCCCATCGGGGTGCACGAGCTGCACCATTCCACAAGGCGCCAACAGGACGGGTAATGCCAGCGGAGTCCCAAGGACGGTCGTGGTCATGTTCGGCTCTTCCACGGCAATGCCCACGCGGGGACGAATGGCATGCTCTTGGAAGGCGCGCACATTCGCGGCAAGTGTAGCTTCCTCCTCGGCGCCACCGTCAATGTAATCGAACAGTGCTCGTGGAAGGGCCTTCCGCGCCCGGCGCCGTGCGTCTGTGGTGCTCAGGATACGCTCTGCGCGGGTCCTCGACATGCTATCTCCTCGTAATCTTCACTGGGCCTCGAGCGACGACACCCTCCATCCACTCCACCGTGAACCCTCGAAGCAGTTCGGGCGGGACCCGCGAAAGGGCTCTGATGAGAACCCGTCCTTGCAACCTCGCGAGCGAGGCACCCGGGCAACTATGTCGCCCATGACCGAATCCGAGGTGGCCGCGCCTCGCCGAGAGATCGACATCTCGGGCGTTAGTGAATCGCGTATCGTCAAGATTGGCACTCTCAAGGGCGACCCACACGGGGTCTCCGCGCTTCAGCGGTTGATTGCCGACCACGCAGTCGTCCGCCACCCAACGGGCGACGTGCCGAACCGGTGAGAACACGCGCATGATCTCCTCAAAGAGTGAATCTGGAGTCGATGCGGCGTCTCCGAAGCGTTCGGGGTCTTCGACGATCCATGCGATCAAACAGCCGAGCTGATTGAGTGGATTCTCGTATCCACCGTGCAGCAGCACGACCGGAGTGGACCGAGCAAGCTTGGTGGGGATGGTACCGTCCTGGGCGGCGGCCTCAAGAGTCGCATGAAGCCCCACAGCTCTACCCGCACGGCCTTCTCGCTCAAAAAAGATCGTTGCTTTAAGCGCAGCATTCGTGGTGCGGCGTCTGGTGTCGCCTGGCAGTTCGGGCTCCAATAAACCCAGCATTTCCTCGGTGAGCATCCCCAGCTTCTGACGGGCAGGGCCGGGGATCTTCATGAGTGACATGACCCCCTCGAGTGCGAGCGGCCGTGCCAGGTCCGCCATGAGATCGGCGTTGGGTCTTTCGAGGTGCGCTGCGACAAGAGCATCACAAACCTTCTCGAGGTGCTCCGAGATTTCATCGAGTCGCACGCTGCCGAAACACCCTCGGATTAGGCGGCGAATTGTCTGATGAACCTGTCCGTCCATCAACAGGAAATTGTTGCTCGCTCCCGACGCGAGTCCGGCACGGGAGGGATCGGATACCATGCCGGAACTCGATAGAGACCTCCGGCAGTCTTTCCAACCCTTGACGATGAACGACCCCGTTGGCGGCGCGCCGACGTGGCGTGCAAACTCGATCATTGGCCTCGCTCCCGAACCGTTGACTTTCCATGTCGAGGTCTTCACCAGAAGGCCGGAAGGACTACGGCCCTTCCATATCTGGTGCTCCGCCGCGCAGGTGCGTGCGGAACAGGGTTCGGTTGGGGCGTTCCGGCCGGGCGACGGATGCTTCAGGTGCCGGAGACATCATGGTCCTTCCGCGATATCGCAATCACTAGCGATGCCAGGTCGCCGACTGTCTGGCATTCGTCGATGTCGATCTGATCCTCAGGCACGCGATGGCCGAGCTCCTCTTCGAGGTAGACGACAAGTTCAAGAAAATCCAGGGAGTCGAACCAGAGACAAGTCTGAGCGGTGGTCTCGTTGGCCCAAAAGGTTGTCTCAGGTGTTATGTCTTGCCCGCTGAGGCCAGTACTGTTCGCCCGTTCTATGCCCGTTCTAATCTTGTCGATAACTGAATCATAGGTCAACGCGGTCGATCCCAAGCCAAGGTTCTCCGTCCTTGTGGCGCGACTTTCTTGATCTGCTATTCCAGTGCTTTTGCCAGCCGTGCCCAGATTTCCTCATTTCCCTTCTTGACCTCTGCTCGCAGACTCGGCGCCTCGTCCAAAAGTGAATACCACTCGAGCCAATGGGCTGGCTGCTCGGTTATGAACGCCGATTGAGTATTCACGAAGTCCTGGATCATTTCGTCCTCGGAACGACCTTCGGGGAGAAGTGGAGCTGTTACCTGCAAAGCAGCCCCTGAGTCCTTCATCTCCCAGAACAGGGGGACGCACGGCCTTCCGCTCAATCTAGCGATCTTACCGAGGCCGGCTCCAACGTTCATTTCATGTCCAAGAAACTGCGTCCTTGTGACGCGGACTGACGGCAACACGACGTCAAGCAGAACCCAAACGGGCGTGCCCCGCTGCAGGGCATGCGTCATGCGTAGCGCAGCGCCCCGGCCGGAGAGATGGACGACGCGCTCACTGAGATCAGCGGCTCCATCGAGCTTCTTCGTGCCGCGGTCCATGACGTCCACCCGGGCCTTGGAAATCAGTGGCGCGATCGGCGAAATGGCCAGACGGAGCGCCATCAATGGATAGCCCTTGTAGTGAAAGCATGAGAGGATCGCCGATCCTTGAGATGCGAGCACCCGGGAGAGTTCGCCTACGTCCAGGCGTGCTACGGCGAACTCGGCGATGGCCTTCGGAGTTGCGGCCATGAGGAGCTTGCAGACGAAGTGCGTCCAGATGAAGTTCTCATATACCTGGGAGGCGACATCTACGGACGAGCGCCCGAACAGTCCCGCTTTGGCGATCGCTTCAGCCGTGGCTTCCTTGTATAACGCACCCGACGGGTGTTGATGGCCTACCATGGCGACAAATTCGTCTGTGCGAGGGCCAAATAGGGCATCCGAGCCGCGGGCGATCAGTTCGTCTGCGGCCACTACAAGGCTGTCTTCCCTCATCCTTCGACTCCGCACTAATCCAGCGACCCGGCTAAGATCTTCAGCTGCGACTCGCGCAGTGCCGCAGCGAGGGGCTTGCGCCGAATCTTCCCACTCGCGGTCAACGGCAGCGCCCCGCGTTCCGTGATCAGAACTCGCCGTGGGGATGCCCCAACCCTGGTCACGACCTGATGTTTCAGCTCTTGTGCCAGGCGAGTCACGGCGGCGCGGTCTTGAATGGTCGAATCGCATTCCGCAACAAGCGTGAACACACCGTCTTCGGCTATTGCCACGATCCTGCCCGGCCGAACCCCGGGCACTTCCCCGGCATATGCCTCGACATCGAATGCGTAAATGTTCCGGCCCGCGACGTGAAAAACGTCGTCGATTCGGCCCAGTACATAGAGCTCCCCATCGTGAAGAATCCCGATATCGCGAGTATGGAACCAGCCATCGGCGTCCGCCAGAGAGGAACCGTCGATTCTCGCGCCTATCGACGGACCTTTCACCAGGATCTCACCGACTCCGGTGCCGTCGATCCGTACCTCAAAGCCGGGGACGGGGACGCCGGAGGAAGCCACTATGTGGCCTTGAGCCGCGGCGATATCATCCGGCAGGTCCATGGCTATCTGCCTGATGTCGGCAGTGCGACATCCAGATCTGGGTGGTGTACCAGTGACCACCAGCGCCATCTCTGCCATACCGTAGGCGGGACATAGCGCCTTGGGGTTGAGGCCGCTGTCGCTATATTCCCGCGCGAACCGTTCCAACGAAGCGGGACGGATCGGTTCTGCTCCGACTATCCAGGAGCGCATCCGGCGGAGGTCGTACTCGGAGCTGTGGCGGCGTGCCGCCATCTCATACGCGTAGTTGGGAGCCGCGGTGATCGTTGACTTGAACTCTTCGCAAGCCGCCAGCCAGCTGCCTGGATTCCTCAAGAACATTTGAGGAGTCATGATGACCACGTCCATGCCGCGCGCCCAGTCGTCCCCGGCCCCTGCCAGCGCGCCCAGGAACGTTCCTATAAGGCCCATGTCATGCGAGAGGGGAAGCCATGAGCATATGCCGTCACCAGGGCCCATCTGCAGCCACCCCAGAAGTGCTCGAAGGTTGGTGGTGACGTTGTCGCCGGAAAGGAAGATGCCCTTGGGGTCAGCGGTGCTTCCGGAGGTGAACTGTGTCAATGTGAAGGAGCCCGGTTCGGTCACTCCTGGTCCTCGGAGGGCTAGAGCCTCGTCGAAGGACAGGACTGTGACGTCGTCCATAGGCGGGATCAGGCGCTGAAGTGAGGCTTCCAGCAACATCGTGTTCGCGCCGGATGCGGTGCAGATGCGTTGTACAAACTCGGCGTACCACTCAAGGTTGGCGCCGCGTGGCGGGAGTGGGACTGATACGAGTGGCTGCCCTGCCGCGATCGCGCCTACTAGCACCGTCGCACAGGCCTGGGTGTTGGAAAGAAGGATAGCAACTGGCTGGCCGTCGGTGACGGCTCGCATACGAGCCATGGCTTCGCCGGTCTTCCAAAGTGCCCCGTAGGCGACCGACGTCGTTTCATGCGGAAAGTGGAGGCGAACAAGTCCAGAGCCGGGTGCAATGAGTTCCGCAAGCGTCATACGTGCCCGTCTGCCTTGGTTGGGAGGAAGTGGAGTCAGCTTCCGGGTGGCCTGTGGCATCGGTGGATCAAACGGGGGTGGACGTGAGGAGTGTCACTCTTGGTCACTCTTGTTGTCAAGAGCCGCTTTTGCAAGTGAATCTCACGATCAAGGACGCGTACACAGATTGAATTCGTAGAGCCGGTCATGCGAGGACGTCGTTTTCGATGGTGAGCCCGGTACTACGTCCGTAGATCTTCGGGTTCCCCTGAGTGACTGAGGGTTGATGAGCGATGTCGCGGGTCAAATGGGATGCCGACGCGCTGCGTGATGCGGTGCGCTGTTATGTGGTGGAGAACCCGGGCCACCCTGAGGCGGCGCTGGTCGCCGACGATACCCAGGCGATCAAGATGGGCGACAAGTCGGTGGGGGTGGCTCACCAGTACTGCGGGCTGACCGGCCAGATCGAGAACTGTCAGGTGATGCCGATGCTCGCTACTCCTCGCCGCCCGGGCACGCCTTCGTCAACCAGCGTCCGTACCTGCCCGAAGCCTGGGTCGGCGATGCCGGTAGGCGTGGGCCGGAGTGCCCGAGCATGTCGTCTTCGCCACCAAGCCGCAGCAGGTGATCGACATGCTGACCGAGGACCTGGCCGCGGGCACCCGCACCTACGACTGGCGGCGGTGAGCGTCGTGCTCGCCGAGCAACAACCCGCCGAAAGGCCACGCCCAGGCCATCTTGACGATCCGGACCAGCCCGGGCAGATCGGCGCCGACGAAGGCGGCCATCGCACGCTTGAGTAGTGACCAGACGCCTTCGGCCGGGTTCAGCTCCGGCGCATAGGGCGGGAACCGGTAGACGCGCAACCAGCTGGCGTTGGCCTCGGCGAAGTCGGTCAGCTCGGCCACCAGGTGCACGCTGAGATCGTCTCAGCACCACACCAGCGGAGCATCGAGCAGCTGATGAGTGGCCACGATGAGATCGCGGTAGTCGCTCCAGGTGAAGCTCTTGGGCTCGGTTTTGCGGCCGTGGTAGACGTGCAGCTTGGACAGCAGGCGGGGTCGCTGTCCGGGCCGGTAACAGACACCCCGGCAATGTTGACCCGGCCCTTGCCTCCGGCGCGTACCCGCACCACCGGGCGGGCGCCGCGCGGTGCCCACGTTCGTCCTTTCGGCGGCCTCAGCCCTTGACCCGCTTCGTCGGCGAAGCGGAGGTAGGCGCCGAGGTCCGCCGTGGTGGCTTTACCGCCGGCCACACCTCCGGCCGCCAGGCGGCGATGGCCTGCTCATCACGCTCGGCCGCCTGCCGGGCGGGGACCTGTACCGACCAGCCGTGCCGCCGCAGCAGCTTGCCGACGCCCTCGATGGTGTAGCCGATGTGGAACAGCCTGCCGATCAGCGTCTTGACCCGGCTCAAGGTCCAGCGCTGGTCCTCGCCGTAACCGTGCGCCAGCGGCCCCCGGCCCAGCTCGCTCTCCAGACGGGCCCACTGCGCCGCGCTCAGCTTCTCCCGCGACACCGGCCCCTTCGAGCGCAGCGCCTCCATCCCGCCCTCGCGCCAGTTCTTACGCCATCGCGCGACCGTCCGTTCGTGCACCCGTAACTCACGTGCGATCTGTCTGGTGCTCTGCCTGTCCTCGAACCGCTCGCCGGCTCGCAACCGGAGCAGTTCCCTGCGCTCCTGCTCGGCAGGGGTATATCCGCCATGTTGCCCGTATCGCATACTTCGGTCGTACACCCGAAACGTTGGATCGTCACTGCTCTATGACTCTACGAATGCAAACTGTGTAGTTGAGCGCCCGCCTGCTCTGGAGATCAACTTCATGGGGATGACAGGAAGATCGTCGTGCACGGCCCGGTGCTCGACCCCGGTAGATGGCCCCGTAGGTGGCGACCATGGTGTGGTCGCTGCCGTCGGTCAGGGCCTTTTGCCTGGCGGGTTTGCCGCGTTGCAGGTAGGGGGCGGCACGCTGCGGACCGCTCAGGGCCCACGCGTATGCGCTGGCGCATCTGAGCCGCTGGCTGGAGCAGCCGGGAGCGCCCCCACTGAGCTGAGTGCCGAGCGGATCGCCGCGTTTGTCGCGGCGCGGCGAGTTGACGGCTGTCGACAGTGGTGGCCGGGGATCACCGACCGTGATGCCGCACCGGCCGACCCCGCTGTCCCCCAACCGCGCCGGCGGACGCCTCAGCCGCGACGCCGCTGCCGACCTGCTTGCCGAGTACGTCCCCGTCGCGGCCCGCACCTGCCCGACCCTCGCCTCCGAGAACGTCACCCCGCACACCCTGCGCCACACCGCGGCGATGGCGCTGCTGCACGCCGGCGTCGACCTCTCCACCATCGCACTCTGGCTCGGCCACACCAGCATCAAAGCCACCGACACCTACCTGCACGCCGACCTGGCCACCAGGAGAAAGCCCTGGCCCGAACCGGACCTCCCGGCGTCGGCACCCGGCGCTACCGCCCCGGCCCATCGGAAGGGAAGGCGCCGAAATCAAGGTGACGTCATGGTCGCTTCCCGATGACGCATGAGGCCGGGGTCGGTGACATCCTGTGAGCATGCGCACAATCCTGAACGTCATCTGGCTCGTGTTCGCCGGGATCTGGCTGGCCATGGGCTACGCACTGGCCGGAGTCATCTGCTGCATCCTGATCATCACGATTCCCTTTGGCATCGCCTCGTTCAGGATCGCGGCGTACGCGCTGTGGCCGTTCGGCAGGACCGTCGTGCGCGATCCCGACGCGGGCGTGTTCTCTTTGCTGGGCAACATCATCTGGTGTGTGGTCGCCGGGATCTGGCTGGCCGTCGGCCACGTCGTCACCTCTATCCCGCTGTTCATCTCCATCATCGGCATCCCGATGGGGGTGGCCAACATCAAGCTCATCCCCGTCTCCCTCCTCCCGCTGGGCGCGCGCATCGTCGACAACGACTAGCCACGGGCAGGGTGCGGGGCGTCTAATGGGGGCAACCGCCACCACGGGTTCGACCAGGCACTCTGGTAGGGCGGCGGGTCGATGGGCAGTTTCCATTGGCTAGGCTGTGCCGAAGAGTAACTGCGAACACCGTTGGGTGCCATGACGTCCACCGAAGCGCCTTCCCGGCCCAAAAGGGGGCTCGCCTCCAATGCCCGGGCCAGGCTGAGCTGGGTGCTCGACACCAGGTCGTGGGCGATCGTCCGTGCGTCGGCCAGCGCCGGAGTCAACTACCGGGTGACCGGACTCGCGGGTGAGGCGGCGTTCTTCGCGCTGCTGTCGCTGCCGCCTTTCGTGCTGGGCCTGATCGGGGTGATCGGCAAGCTCGGCACCTGGCTGGGGCCCAGCGTGGTCACCCAGGTCAAGACGTGGGTGATCGCACAGGCAGGGCTGCTGTTCACCGACGACGCCGTCACCAAGATCGTCAACCCGCTCATCACCGACGTGCTCAGCGACGACGCCGGCAAAGTGTCGATCATCTCGCTGGGTTTCCTGGTGTCCCTGTGGTCCGGCTCCAGGGCCCTCTATGTCTACGTCGACCTCATCTCCGTCGCCTACGGACTCGGCGAGGAGCGCGGCATCATCCGCACCAGGCTCATGTCGTTCGGCCTCTATGTCGTCGGCCTGGTCATCGGGATCATCGTCATGCCGATTCTGGTCATCGGCCCCACGCTGCTGAGAGACACGCTGCCCGGCGAATACGGCATCCTCATCGACCTGCTCTACTGGCCGGTCGTGATCGTCGGCTCGGTGTTGTTCCTGACCGTGCTCTACCACGTCAGCGTGCCGGTGCGCACCAAGTGGTACCGCGAGCTGCCCGGCGCCATCCTCGCGTTGTTCCTGTGGATCGTCTGCGCGGCGGTGCTGCGGGCCGTGCTGGCCGCGTGGATCTCGCCCGTCTCCGTCTACGGCTCCCTGGCCGCGCCCATCGCGCTGCTGCTGTGGTTGTACATCACGGCGCTGGCCGTGCTCATCGGCGCCATCCTGAACGCCGAGGTCGACCGGCTCTGGCCAGGCGTGGGCCGTACGAACAACGCGTGATCCGCCGACCGGCCCCGCCGAGCCCGCCGGGCGCGGTGAGCGCGCCGCGCCACCGTCAAGGCCGTCGGCCTAGAACGTCAAGATCACGCAGAAGTGAGAGCCTGCCGCATCCGCTATCGTCTAGACGAGACGCGACTGGCGCATTGGGTGGGAACGACCACCGGGGAGCGAAAGGAGCGGAGGCCGTGCGCCTGGGTCTTCGCAGATCGTCACCGATGACAGGGGAATCATGAGTTCTCTTTCCAGCGTCGACCCGCAGCTCGCCGAGCTCATCCAGGCGGAGGAGCGGCGGCAGGCCGACACCGTCAAGCTCATCGCGTCCGAGAACTACGTGTCCAAGGCCGTGCTCCAGGCCACCGGCACCGTCCTGACGAACAAATACTCCGAAGGCTACGCGGGCAAGCGCTACTACGAGGGCCAGCAGGTCATCGACCAGATCGAGACCCTCGCCATCGAGCGCGCCAAGGCTGTCTTCGGCGTCGGCCACGCCAACGTCCAGCCCTATTCGGGCTCGCCCGCCAACCTCGCCGTCTACATGGCGTTCCTGGAGCCCGGCGACACCGTGATGGGCATGGGCCTGCCGTTCGGCGGCCACCTCACCCACGGCTGGTCCGTCTCGGCCACCGGCAAGTGGTTCAACCCGGTCCGCTACGGCGTACGCAAGGACACCGGCCGCGTCGACCTCGACGAGGTGCGGCAGCTCGCCCTGGAGCACCGGCCGAAGCTCATCTTCTGCGGCGGCACCGCGATCCCGCGCACCATCGACTTCGAGGGCTTCGCCTCGATCGCCCGCGAGGTCGGCGCCGTGCTGGCCGCCGACATCGCCCACATCGCGGGCCTGGTGGCGGGCGGCGCGCACCCGTCGCCGGCGGGCCACGCCGACGTGATCTCCACGACCACGCACAAGACGCTGCGCGGCCCGCGCGGCGCCATGCTCATGGCCGACTCGGAAGAGCACGCCAAGGCGCTCAACAAGGCCGTCTTCCCCGGCCTGCAGGGTGGCCCGCACAACCACACCACGGCCGCCATCGCCGTCGCGCTGCACGAGGCCGCCCAGCCGGCCTTCCGTGACTACGCCCACCAGGTCGTCGCCAACGCCAAGACCCTGGCCGACGAGCTCGCCTCGCGCGGTTTCGACCTCGTCTCGGGCGGCACCGACAACCACCTGATCCTGCTCGACCTGACGCCCAAGGGCATCGGCGGCAAGCCGGCCGCGCAGGCGCTCGATCGCGCGGGCCTGGAGACCAACTACAACACGGTGCCGTTCGACCCGCGCAAGCCGTTCGACCCGTCGGGCATCCGCATCGGCACGCCGTCGATCACCTCGCGCGGCATGGGCGAGGCGGAGATGCGGCAGATCGGCGCCTGGATGGACGAGGTCGTCACCGCCGTCGCCAAGGGCGACGCCGACGACGTCATCACGCGCGTCCACCACGAGGTGAGCGAGCTCACCGCGCAGTTCCCCGCGCCGGGCCTGTAGCGGTCACAGCTAAGCCAAGCGGGCGCCGATCGCGCGTTCTGGTCCGCGGGGATCTGTTCGTTTCGGCGGGCCGGGTGGGCGCCGCCTGTCCGTTTCCCGGTGGACTTCGGGTGCGTGGGCAGCCTGGTCACAACTCCGTGGTGACGCCCTCCCTGACGGTGGCGACGGGAATCACGTGGCGATCCGGACGTGCGGTGTCGCCCCGCGCGTCCACGTAGGCGCGGTCCGGGGGAGCGGCGTCGGCCAGGCGGAAGATCGTGGCGTGGCGGATCGTGCCGTCGTCGCCGAGCCACGGCTGGTCCATGCGCAGGATCCGTCGTGGTGTGGCCGTGACCGCCTCGACCGCCCGTTCCAGCTCCATGCCGCAGTGCAGCAGCTTGGTGAGCGTGGTGGCCAGGTCGTGCACCGGGCCCGCGATGTTGCGTACGTGGAGGTCGGTGCTGATCGTGTGCGGCGGGAAGCCGGCCGCCAGCGCCCGGGCGGCCACGCCGAAACCGAAGCTGGCCGCGCCGTGCCCCACGTCCAGCAGCACGCCGCGATCGAGGGCGCGGGCCAGGGCCGGGGCGGGGGCGCCCCCGGCGAGCCAGGGAGCGCCGGTCTTGGCGTGGTAGCAGTGGGTGACGACGTCCCCGGCGTCCAGGAGGTCGAGCACGTCGCCGATCAGCGGCGGGGCCTCGCCCACGTGCACCAGCAGCGGCAGGCCCGCCTCCCTGGCCACCAGGCGGCCGAGCTGGAGCGGCTGCAGGCCCATCGCGCCGACGATCGCGCCGCTCGACCGCACCTTCACCCCGCAGACGACGTCCCTGTGCCGGTCGATGGCGGCGAGCGTGGCGTCCACGTCGATGAACGCCGGATCGGCGGTCTCGCGCAGATGGACCAGGCCGTGGGAGCCGATGTTGAGCCAGGCGCGCACCTGTGTACCTGCCGCCGGGATGACGTAGCGGACGAGGCCGTCGATGGTGGCCTGGCCCGCGCTGCCCGCGTCGGCGACCACGTGCACGCCCGCATCCAGGCCGGCCCGGTCGGGCGCCACGCTGATCTGCGTCATCGCGTCGTAGACGTGGGCGTGCAGGTCCACCCATCCGGGACCGATGTAGAGCTCGCCGCCGAGGTCCGGAGCCGTGGCCGTCCCGCCGCCCGCCTGCGGGGGAGCGGCCGGCTGCGCGCGGGTCAGGTGGGCACGGTCGTTCACCAGCGTCAGCCGGCCGGTCCCGCCGATGGCTGGCGGCGGCGCGAGCACGCGCAGGGGCGTGTCGAGGACTGCCGGGATCATGACAGGGTCCTGGTGACGGCGGCGTTGTGGAACGTGCGGCGGATGCGGCCGATCCCGTTCGAGGCACGACTCGGGTGCACGCGGTTGGTCAGGAGCACCGCGTAGAAGTCCAGCTCGGGATCCACCCACAGGCTCGTCCCCGTGAATCCGTCGTGCCCGTAGGCCGCCGGGGTGAGCAGGTCGCCGCCGCTGCCCAGACGGGGCTCGTGGCCCTTCCAGGCCAGCGCGCGTCCGCCGATCCTGGTGCCGGTCATGACGGCCAGCGTGCGCGGCGCGACGACGCCGTCGCCGCCCCTGCACAGCGCCTGGCCCAGCCTGACCAGGTCGTCCAGGGTGCCGAACATGCCCGCGTGCCCGGCGACGCCGCCGAGCACCTCGGCGTTCTCGTCGTGCACGGTGCCCTGCACGACGCGGCCCCGCCACGGGCAGTCCTCGGTGGCCGCCGCCCGCGCCCGGTCGTGCTCGGGAAGCAGGAAGCGCGTCTCGTCCAGGCCCAGGGGAGCGGTGACGCGCTCGCGTACGAGCTGGTCGAGCGGGACTCCGGCGGCGCCCTCCGCGACCAGCCCGAGGATCATAAAACCCTGCGAGCTGTACTCGACGCCCGGCCGCTCGCGCAGCGGCAGTCCGATGAGCGCGTCGAGCAGGGACTCCCGGGTGGGGCAGCGGCGGTAGAGGGGCTGCCGGCCGGGGATGCGCGAGGTGTGGGTGAGCAGCTCGAACACGGTGATGCCCGCCTTGTCCGTCCCGGCGTACCCGGGGAGCTGGGACGCGGCGGTGTCGTCCAGGGTGAGTTCACCCGACTCCACCAGCGCCATCACGGCGAGCCCTACGATCGGCTTGGTGACCGAGGCGAGGTCCCACAGGGTGTCGTCGCCCACCGGGGCTCCGTCCCGGCTCAGCGTGCCGAGCATGTCCCGCCCGACCGGTCCGGCGGACGTGCCGTAGGCCCAGGCCGCGCCCGAGAACTCACCCGTGTCGTGGGCCCTGGCCAGAATGCGGCCGGCTGTCATACGTTCCTCCCCAGCGCCGCGGAGACCCGGGCGGCGGCGGCCACCACCAGCGGGCCGAGCAGCGGCACGTCGTCCTCATCGAGATTGAGCGTCAGCCCGGCCACGCTGACCGCGCCCACCGCCGTCCCCGCCGCGTCGTGCACCACCGCTCCGACGCAGCGCACGTTCGGCTCGTTCTCCTCGTCGTCGATCGCGTACCCGCGCTGCCGTACCGCCTCCAGCTCGGTCATGAGCAGGCCGGGGTCGGTGATCGTGGCGGGCGTGTTGCTGATGAGCGGCGCGGTCGCCGCCAGCACCGCGCGCACCTCCTCCTCCGGCAGGTGGGCGAGGATCGCCTTGCCGATCGCCGTGCAGTGCAGCGGAATCTGCGTCCCGACCCGTGAGGCCATCCGGTACGGCTGCTGCGACTCGACCTTGGCGAGGTAGACGGCCGACGAGCCGCTGCGGATCGCGAAGTGCACGGTGTGCGAGGTGTTGCGCTGCAGGTTCTCCAGGATCGGCCGGACGAGGGTCGTCATGTCCCGGTCGGTGAGGGCCGCCCCGGCCAGCGCGAGGACGGCAGGCCCCGACGCGTACGTGCCGTCGCCGTGCGAGACGGCGTACCCCTGGGCGATGAAGATCTGCAGGATCCGGTGCACGGTCGTCTTGTTGATGCCGGTCCGCTGGGCGATGTCGGCGAGGCGGCGGGGTTGGTCGTGGCTTGCCAGCGCTCCTAAGACGACGAGCGTCTTCTCCACGGAGTTCATGGTGACTGTCCCAAAAGGGTTGACGGACATAACCGAAACAGGTCATATTCAACCACGTGATACGCCATTTCACCATGTGAAACGCAAGAAAGGGGGGCGGGGGCTTATGTTCGACCGTGCGTTGCTGGCCCGCCGGGACCTGTTCAAGATCGGCGGCCTGGCCGCGGCGACGGCCTCCCTCGGGGCCTGCGCGAGCACGAAGCCCTCCGGCGGCGGACAGGGAAGCGCCGGGACCGCCCTGCGGGTCTCGCTCGCCTCCGACGCCACCACCCTCGACCCGCAGAAGCAGGGCGACCTGCCCTCCATGAACGTGCTGATCAACGTCTTCGACACGCTCACCGTCCGGGACACCGACGACAAGCTCTCCGGCGGCCTGGCCGAGCGCTGGGAGTCGAAGGACGACAAGACCTGGCGCTTCCACCTGCGCAAGAACGTCAGCTTCCACAACGGCGAGCCCTGCGACGCCGCCGCCGTCGCGTACAGCATCGAACGCCTGATCGACCCGGCCACCCAGTCGCCCATCGTCGAGCTGCGCCTGGTCACCGGAGCGAAGGTGATCGACACGCACACGGTCGACCTGGTCACCAAGGATCCCGACCCGATCCTGCCGGCCAAGCTGTCGTTGTTCGGCGGCGTGATCGTGCCGCCGAAGCACATCAAGGAGAAGGGTGAGAAGGCCTTCGCCGAGCACCCGATCGGCACCGGCCCGTTCACGTTCGAGCAGTGGCAGCGCGACAGCCAGATCACGCTCAAGGCCAATCCCGATCACTGGAACGGCAAGCCCGCCGTCGAGCAGCTCGTCTTCAAGGTCATGCCGGACCCGTCGTCGTCGCTGGCCGCGCTCCAGTCGGGCGAGGTGGACATCGTGACCGGCCTGACCCCCGACGCCGCCCAGCAGCTCGGCGACGCCCCCGGCTTCAAGATCGTCACCTCGCCGGGTGTGCGCACGTTCTTCGTCTCCCTCGACACCGAGGAGGGGCCGCTGAAGGACAAGCGGGTGCGCCAGGCGCTCAACCACGCGCTCGACGTGGACGCCCTCATCACCTCGGTGCTCAACGGCGCCGCCGAACGAACCCCGACCCTCATCCCGCGCCAGGCGTTCGGCTTCGACCCCGCGATCAAGCCGTACCAGCACGACGTGGCCAAGGCCAAGAGCCTGCTCGCCGCGGCCGGGCACCCGGACGGGTTCTCGCTGAAGCTCTCGTCCTCCACGGCCGACAAGGACATCGCCCAGGCCATCGCGGGCCAGCTCGCCGAGGTCGGGGTCAAGGCCGAGGTGTCGCTGCTGGACCCGGCCACGTTCAAGGGCCGCCTGGTCTCGGACAACCGCAAGGCGCTCGGCGCGATGTACTTCGTCGGCAACTCCGGCTGGACCATGGACGCCTCCAGCAACCTGCAGTCGTTCGTCCGGCACGACCGCCGCCAGAGCCGCTGGAACAACCCGGAGGCCGACGCGCTCATCGACAAGGAGGAGCAGTCGGTCGACCCGGAGGTGCGCAAGAAGGCGTTCACCGAGCTGCAGAAGATGCTGATCGAGGAGTCGCCGTTCCTCTACCTCTATCAGGCGAGCATCCTGTACGCGGTCAGCGACAAGGTGCAGTGGAAGACCAACGCCAACGGCACCCTCGCGATGGCGAACGCCAAGCTCGCGACCTCATGACCGGATTCGTCGCCCGGCGGATCGGCCACACGCTGCTCGTCCTGTTCTGCGTGGCCACCGTCTCGTTCTTCATCGTCCGGCTGGCCGGCGATCCCGTGCAGCAGATGCTGCCCCCGGAGGCCACCACCGAGCAGGAGGCCACGCTGCGGGCGAGCCTCGGCTTCGACCGGCCGCTGCCCGAGCAGTACGTCTCCTACATGACGGGCCTGCTGAGCCTCGACTTCGGCCAGTCGGTGTTCTTCCACCGCCCCGCGTTCGAGGTCATCATGGAACGGCTGCCGCTCACGGTCGACCTGGCCGTGGCCGCGCTCGCGTTCACCCTGGCCGTGTCGATCCCGGCCGGGATCGTCGCTGCCGTCAAGCGGGGCAGCGCGACCGACACCTCCGTCATGGCCTCGGTGCTGGTCGGCCAGTCCACGCCCGCGTTCTGGGTGGGCATCCTGCTCATCCTCGTCTTCGCGGTCCACCTGCAGTGGCTGCCCGCCTCGGGCACCGGCTCGCCCGCCCACCTGGTGCTGCCCGCGATCACGCTCGGCCTCTACTCGGCCGCGATGATCGCGAGGCTGCTGCGCTCCTCGCTGATCGACGTGCTCGGCGAGGACTACATCCGCACCGCCCGGGCCAAGGGCCTGTCCGGATTCAGGGCCGTCACCTCGCACGGCCTGCGCAACGCTTCGCTGCCGGTCGTCACCGTCGTCGGCCTGGAGATCGGCAGCCTGCTCGGCGGCGCCATCCTCACCGAACAGGTGTTCTCCTGGCCGGGCATCGGGCGGCTGACCGTGGAGGCGATCACGTACCGCGACTATCCGCTGATGCAGGCCACGGTGCTCTTCCTGGCGGCCGTGTTCGTCGTCGTGAACCTGATCGTGGACCTGTCGTACGCCCTGCTGGATCCCCGGGTGAGGCTGAGCTGATGCCGACCGCAGTCCTGCGCGCGCTGCGCCGCAACCACGCCGCCAAGGTCGCCGTGGGCGTCATCGCCCTCGTCGTGTTCGTCGGCCTGTTCGCGCCGCTGATCGCCCCGCACGACCCGAACCTGCAGAACCTCGAGCTGAAACTGCGGCCGCCGTTCTGGATGAGCGGCAGCGAGCCCGGATACCTGCTCGGCACCGACAAACTGGGCCGCGACGTGCTCAGCCGCATCATGTACGGCACCCGCGTCTCGCTCCTCGTCGGCCTGGCCGCCACCCTGCTGTCCGGCGTGGTCGGCGCCGTGGTCGGCGTCGTCAGCGGCTATTACCGGGGCTGGCGGGAGCAGGTGTTCATGCGCCTGGCCGACGTGCAGCTGGCGTTCCCGTCGATCCTGCTGGCGCTGGCCATCATCGCCGTGCTCGGGCCGAGCCTGTTCTTCATGATCCTGGTGCTCGGGCTGACCGGCTGGGTGGCGTACGCCCGCGTGGTCCGCGCCGAGGTGCTCTCCCTGCGGGAACGCGAGTTCGTCACCGCGGCCAGGGCCATCGGCGACACCGGGCCGCAGATCATGGTGCGCCACCTCGTCCCCAACATCGTCGCCCCCCTGGCCACCATCGGCACCCTCCAGGTGGCCGCGATGATCGTGGCGGAGGCGTCGCTCAGCTATCTGGGGCTCGGCGTGCCGCCCGACGTGCCCACATGGGGCAGTCTGCTGGCCGACGGCCAGCTCTATCTGCGCAGCGCCTGGTGGATCGCGGTCTTCAGCGGAGCTGCCATCATGATGACAACACTCGCGATCAACGTCACCGGCGACCTCCTTCGCGACGTCGCCGACCCGAAGGCATACACCCGATGAACCTCGCCACGCACTACAGGTGCGACGACTGCCACGCCACCTTCCCGCTGAAGACTCCCGCCCTGCTCTGCGAGGCGTGCGGCGGCCTGCTCGAGATCGACTACGACCTCGGTCCCGCCAAGCCGCAGGACATCCTGGACAACGCGGCGAGCCGCCGCCACCTGGGGTTGTGGCGCTGGTCGGATCTGCTGCCGCTGCCCGAGCACGCCGAGCCCCTCCATCTCGGCGAGGGTGACACCCCGCTGATGCGCACCAGGCGGCTGGGCCGCCACATCGGCCTGCCGGGCCTGCTGGTCAAGAACGACACGCTCATGCCCACCGGCAGCTTCAAGGACCGCGGCTTCTCCGTCGCGGTCGGCTTCGCCAGGGCGCTGGGTGTGACGCAGGCGTTCACCTACAGCTCGGGCAACGCCGGGGCCTCCTTCGCCGCCTACGCGGCCAGGGCCGGGATCGAGGCCACGGTCCTCGTCGAGGACGTCGCCAACGAGTCCAAGATCGCGGCCATCAGCCTCAGCGGGGCCCGCGTGCTGCGCCTGCGCTACCGGTCGAGCCTGGAGATCTTCGCCGGGGTGAGCGCCCTGTCGGAGGCCGGGTTCTACTGCTTCGTCAACTTCATCAACCCCGTGCGCCACGAGGGCATGAAGACGTACGCGTACGAGATCTGCGAGGCGCTCGGCTGGCGCGCGCCCGACGTGATGGTGCACCCGGTCGGCACCGGCGGCGGGCTGTACGGCGCGTGGAAGGGCTTTCGCGAGCTGAGGCGGCTCGGGCTCATCGACCGGCTGCCGAAGATGGTGGGCGTGCAGCCGGCCGCGTCCGCGCCGCTCGTACGCGCCTTCGCCGAGGGAAAGACGGTCGCCGGCCGCCACGGCGACGCCAACAAGACCGTCGCCCAGAGCATCGCCGGCGACGCGCCCATCCAGGGCGGCTCGCGCGTGTTGCGCGCCGTCTACGACTCGGGCGGCCGGGTCGTCGCCGTCGACGACAACGACCTGTTCGAGGCGATGCGGCTGCTCGGCGTGGAGGGCATCTCGGCCGAGCCGTCGGCCGCGGCCTCCACCGCCGCGCTGCTGCGCGCCCGCGCCCAGGGCTGGGTGTCGGAGAGCGACACCGTGGTCAGCGTGGTCACCGGTGGCGCGCTCAAACAGCCGAGCGCCCTCGCCCAGGCCGCCCTCCCGCCGCAGGGAACGGTCGAGGCCGACCCCGCCGAGCTGCTGCGGATCTTCAGGGGAGGCGCCGGATGAGCCTGCTGGAGATCAACGACCTGCACGTGGAGTTCCGCCTTGACGCGGGCACGGTCGAACCGGTCAACGGGGTGTCGTTGTCGGTCGAGGCCGGCCAGACGCTGGCCGTGGTCGGCGAGTCGGGCAGCGGCAAGACCGCGACCGCCCTGTCGATCCTGCGCCTGCACCCCACCCCTCCCTGCCACTACACCGGCGGCGAGATCCTCGCGGGCGGCCGCGACCTGCTCAAGCTGCCCGAACGGGAGATGCGCCGGATCCGCGGCAACGAGATCGCCATGGTGTTCCAGGACCCCATGACCAGCCTCAACCCGCTCAAGACCGTCGGCGCGCAGATCGCCGAGTCGCTCCGCCTGCACCAGGGCATGTCGAGGTCCGAGGCCAGGGCCCAGGCCGTGCCGGCGCTGCGCGAGGTGGGCATCCCCAACCCCGAGCAGCGGGCGGGGGAATATCCGCACCAGTTCTCCGGCGGCATGCGCCAGCGTGTCATGATCGCGATCGCGCTCGCCTGCCGGCCCAGGATCCTCATCGCCGACGAGCCGACGACCGCGCTCGACGTGACGGTCCAGGCCCAGATCATGGAGCTGCTCGCGGCGCTGCAGGAACGGTTCGGCATGGCCATCGTGCTCATCACGCACGACCTCGGCGTGGTGGCCCGCTCCGCGGACCAGGTCCTGGTCATGTACGGCGGCCGCCCGGTCGAGCTGGCCGCCGTGGACGACCTCTTCGACGCGCCGCGCATGCCGTACACGAAGGCGTTGCTGCGCTCCATGCCCCGCTCCGACGTGCCGGGCGGGGCGCCGCTCGACCCGATCCCCGGCAGCCCGCCGAACCTGTTCGCGCCGCCCGGCGGGTGCGCGTTCCATCCCCGGTGCGCCCTGGCCGTGCCCGAGTGCGCCACCGAGGTGCCGCCGCTGCTGGAGCGCGCGCCCGGGCACAGCGCCGCCTGCCTGCTCGAAGGGAGCCCGTAGATGGCCGAGCCGCTGCTGTCGCTGCGCCACGTACGCAAGGAGTTCAGCTCGAAGGTGGTCGCCGTGGACGACGTGTCCTTCGACGTGCACCCGGGTGAGACGCTCGGCCTGGTGGGCGAGTCGGGTTGCGGCAAGACCACGCTGACCCGGCTCGTCCTGCGGCTGGTCGAGGCCAGTGCCGGTGAGATCTGGTTCGACGGCCGGGAACTCCTCGGCCTGCGCCAGAAGGAGCTGCTGGCGGTGCGCGAGGACATGCAGGTCGTGCTGCAGGACCCGTACGCCAGCCTGAACCCCCGCATGCGCGTCGGCGAGATCGTCGCCGAGCCCCTGGTCACCCACGGCCGGGTGCGCCGCCGCTCGGCCGCCGCCCGCGAGCGCGTCGCCGAGCTGCTCGACGCCGTCGGGCTGGAGGCGGGCAGCGAGGACCGCTTCCCGCACGAGTTCTCCGGCGGCCAGCGGCAGCGGATCGGCATCGCCCGCGCCCTGGCGCTGGAGCCGAAGCTGGTCATCTGCGACGAGCCGGTCAGCGCGCTCGACGTGTCCATCCAGGCCCAGATCGTCAACCTGATGAAGCGGCTGCAGGCCGAGCGCGGGCTGACGTACCTGTTCGTCTCCCACGACCTGTCGATCATGCGGCAGATCGCCACCCGCGTCGCCGTCATGAACCTCGGCAGGATCGTCGAGCTGGCCGGCACCGAGACGCTGTTCACGGCGCCGCGCCACCCCTACACGCACAGCCTGCTGTCGGCCGCGCCGGTGGCCGACCCGAAGGTGGAGCGGACCCGGCGGCGCATCGTGCTCAAGGGCGACCCGCCGTCGCCGGCCGACCCGCCGTCCGGGTGCAGCTTCCACACCCGCTGCCCGGCCGCCCGCGCCGAGTGCGCGGCCACCCGCCCGCAGCTGACGCCTCAGGAAAATCCCGGTCACACCGCGGCCTGCCTGTTCCCGGTGTCGGACGTGGCCGCCCTGACGTGAAGCGGCGCCCCGCCGCACGGGCTCGGGGTGCGGCGGGGCGCCGGGGCGAACGGGGCGGGCCGGAGTGCCCCGTTCGCGGTGGCGATGGTCAGACCTCGATGGTGAGCAGTTTCCTGCCGGTCGAGGTGACCACCTCGAAGTGGTCCACGTCCTTCAGCGGCGTGGCGCTGCCGCCGTGCATGTAAAGGGGGTCGGGCGAGCCCGGCACTCCGTACCCGGCTGGAGGCACGGACCATCCGGTCATCACCCGGCGTTCTCCCTTCTTGCCGACCGAGATCAGCTCGCACTCCAGCGGCCCCTTGACCCCGGCCAGCTTGAGCGCCGCGTGGGTGCCCCAGGCCTTGGCCTCCACGACCAGCCCGCCCGTCACCCCGTCGACGCCCTTGCCCTCCAGGGGGGTGCCGCCGGCGAAGAACTGCTCGGCCGGGCCCATGTTCTCCGCCTCACCCTGCGCGACCGGCGGCTCGCCCGCGCTCAGCTGCGTGCCGATGGTCAGCCCGCCGGCGACCAGCGTGACCGCCGCCGCCATCCCGGCGGCGAACGTCCCCTTGCGCCGCCGCCTGTGCGCAGCCTTCCTGCGCCGAAACCGGCCCGACGCGTCGCTCTGGGCGAGGAAGTCGCCGGAGGAAGGCGGGCGGGGATCCTCGGGTAGGTGGCCGATGCCGTGCAGCACGCTCGCCACCCCGGCCAGGTCGGCCAGCTCGGACCGGCACGAGGGGCAGCCGAGCAGGTGGGCCTCGAAGGCGAACCTGTCGTCCTCCTCCAGGAGGCCGAGGGCGTAGGCGCCGACGTCGGTGTGCTCGACGCGGGAGGTCATGCCGTCACCCCCCGCTCCTCCAGCGCGACCCGCAGCGCGCGGACGGCGTAGTAGACACGGGACTTCACCGTGCCCACCGGGATGCCCAGCGTCCGCGCGGCGTCGTTGACCGAACGATCCCGCAGGATCGTCTCGTTGAGGATCTCGCGATGCGCCGGCGACAGCGCCTTCAGCGCCTCTGCCACGACCACCTGGTGCAGCAGTCCCTCCATCCCGTCGGGCACGGACATGCTCTCCAGCTGACCGTCGCCCGACTCCTGCGGGCGGGCGTCCCTGCGCCGCCGGTCGTCGATCACGATACGCCGGGCGACCGTGGCCAGCCAGGGCATGAGCGAGACCGCGTCAGGGTCGAGCCGCTCCGCACTGCGCCAGGCACGGATCATGGTCTCCTGCACCACGTCTTCCGCCCACTGCCGATCGCCGGCCGTGAGCCTGATCACGAAGGCCAGCAGCGGCCGGTGATATTCCCGGTAGAGCGCGGACACGACCACCTCGTCGTCCGGCACCTCGTGCGGCGCCACGCCGTCGCCCATCGGGCCGCCGGCTCGGTCGCCCACCGGGTCGTCCGGTCGCACCCGCCGGAGCCAGTGTCGTAGGCGCGGCCCGCCCATCGGGAGGGCTCCCTCGGCCGAGGGCGGGGGATACGTGCTGATCCGCATCATTCCCCTTTCTCGCGTCCGTCGGGAGGTGGTACGGCCGGCCGCCATGTCACGGTTCAACAGATCGCGATACTTAATGTGATTGCGCACGTCGGGGCGGGGTGCGTAGAGTCGCATCGAGAACCGATCGAGGAGGTGAGGACCTATGCGGGCCGTTCTGCTCGGCATGCCGTCCGTCCACCTCCGGGCCCTCGTCTGAGCTGCCCGGCTCCTTCTCGCATCAAAGGGTTCACTGCCTTGTCTTACGATCTTTCTCTGCTGGGCTGGAGCGATCAGCGCGCCACCGAGCTGCCCGCCGGCACCGTCCCCGGCCGGGTCGCCCGCGTCGACCGCGGCGCCGCCGACGTGATCGCGGCCGACGGCCAGCATCAGGCCAGATACACCGCCCGCGTACGCCGGGCGGCCGCCGCCGACCCGGTGGCACTCCCGTGCGTCGGCGACTGGGTCGCGCTGTCCTGGCTCGACGAGGGCCGCTACGAGCTCGACCGGGTCCTGCCGAGGACGACCGCGTTCATCCGGGGAGGCGTCAGCCGGACCTCCGTCGGCGGCCTGTCAGGCGACGGCCAGGGCCAGGTGCTCGCGGCCAACGTCGACGTCGTCTTCGTGGCCGAGCCGTCCATGCACTCCACCGACTTCGCCGACCTCGGCCGCATCGAGCGGCTCGTCGCCCTGGCCTGGGAGTCCGGGGGCACGCCGGTCGTCCTCATCACCAAGTCCGACCTGTTCGAGCAGGGCCTCGACCAGCTGCTCGCCGACGTGCGGGTGGCCGCGCCCGGCGTCGACGTGCACACGGTCTCCTCGCTGAACGGCGACGGCGTGCGGCTGGCCGGCGACTACCTCGAAGGCTCCCGTACGGCCGTCATCCTCGGCCCTTCGGGCGCCGGCAAGTCCACCCTGGTCAACGCTCTGGCCGGGGAGCCGGTCATGGAGACCCAGCAGGTGCGCGCCGCCGACGGGCGCGGCAGGCACACCACCGTGCACAGGGAGCTGATCCCGCTGACCGGCGGCGGGCTGATCATCGACACGCCGGGCATTCGCAGGATCGGCCTCTACGACATCGGCGAGGGGGTCGACCTGGTCTTCTCCGACATCGAGGCGCTCGCGGAGCAGTGCAGGTTCGGCGACTGCGGGCACTCGGGGGAGCCAGGGTGCGCGGTGCTGGCCGCCCTGGAGAGCGGCGAGCTGCCCGAGCGGCGCCTGCAGAGCTGGCGCAAGCTGCAGCGGGAGGCGGCGTGGATGGCCGCGAGGACCGATGCGCGGCTGCGCAAGGAGCAGCAGAACAGGTGGAAGGTCATCACCAAGGAGATGCGCCGCTCGGGCCGCAACCGCCCCTGACACCGGCCCCACCTCATCGCTGACCCGCCCGGCGACCCCGTCGGGGCCCGCCCGCCGGTGCCGCCGGGCGGGTTGCCCGGTGCCGCCGGTCCCCGCCGGGGCGGCCGTTCGCCGCCCAGGTGCGGGCGTGCGGAGGCGAGGAGGCGGCGTCGGCGGGTAGGCGAAAGGCATGATGCTTTTCGCAGACCGGGCCGAGGCCGGAGCGCTGCTCGCCGAACGGCTGCGGGATGCCCACGATCCCGTGGTGCTCGCGCTGCCCCGTGGCGGGGTGGCGGTGGCCGTGCCCGTCGCGCGCAGGCTCGGTGCCGTGCTGGACGTGCTCGTGACCAGGAAGATCGGCTACCCGGGGCAGCCCGAGCTGGGCGTCGGCGCGATAGCCGAGGGCGGTGAGCCCGTTTTCGACCTGACGCTGTTGCGCAGGCTGGGCCTGACCCCCGAGTCCGTCTCCGACGTGGTCGCTCAGGAGCGGCGCGAGCTGGCCCGCCGGGTGCGGGTCTACCGGGGTGAGCGCCTGCTGCCCACGCTGCGGGGACGCGAGGTGATCGTGGTGGACGACGGCCTGGCGACCGGCGGCACCGCGCGGGCGGCGCTCCGGGCGGTCGCCACGGCCAAGCCCGCCAGGGTGACGCTGGCCGTGCCGGTCGGGGCCCGCGACACCGTCGCGTCCCTGCGGGAGGAGGCCGACGAGGCGGAGGTGCTGCTGACGCCGGCCGACTTCAGGGCCGTCGGCCAGTGGTACGAACGCTTCGACCAGCTCAGCGACGACGACGTGCTCGAACTGCTCCGGGAGGCGCGATCATGACGAGGCCCCGAGCCGGTGGGCGGTGGGGTACGGGCTTAGGGTGATGCGTACGCAGCTGGGCGACGGGAGGCGAGGTCACGGTGGGCGGCGCGAGGCGGGCTCAGCCGACGAGCACGGCCCAGACGAGCTTGCGCTGGTCACCGGGGGAGAGCCAGCCCCAGGCGGTGCAGAGGGCGTCCACCAGCCGCAGCCCCCGCCCGAACTCCGAGAAGACGTCGGGCGCGGCGGCCACCGGCACGGTGTGGCTGTGGTCGGCCACCACGCAGGCCAGCTCCGCGCCGTGCGAGAGCAGGCGCAGCTGGGCCACTCCGCCGCCGTGCCGCATGGCGTTGGTGACCAGCTCCGAGACGACGAGCTGGACGTCGAAGGCCACCTCCACCACGCCCCACGCGGTGAGCGTCTGGTCGACGAACCGCCGCGCGGTCGCCACGCACGAGGGCTCGAGGCGCTGGTGGAAGGGGAAGACGGCGTCGCACTCCCCGGCACGGCCGTCCACCAGGACAGACCAGAGCCAGCGCGGAGGCCGGGAACCGATGGCGGCTTGCGGCCGAGCGTCGAAAGTCGTCATTCAGGCCCCCGAAGCGCGGTCTGGTGATCCAATGCCCATCTTTACGGGGAGTGCTTACTGATGCAAGACTTTTCGTAGTTTACGGATGCGAATCGCATCTGCACGTGCAGATGACCTAGGAGCGGTGCAGTGAGCGCACAGAGCACGGAGGGAAGGCTGCTCAGCCATTCCCCCGGGAGCCCGACGGTGCTGCGCATCCTGCTCGGCACCCAACTCCGCAGGCTCCGCACCGAGAAGGGTATCTCGCGCGAGGACGCCGGGTACTCGATTCGCGCATCTCACGCCAAGATCAGCCGGCTGGAGCTCGGTCAGGTCAGCTTCAAGAAGCGTGACGTGGCCGATCTGCTCACCCTGTACGGCGTCACCGACCCCGCCGATCGCGAGCCGCTGCTCGCGCTGGCCGAGCAGGCCAACGCCCCGGGCTGGTGGCACCAGTACGGCGACCTGCTGCCGTCGTGGTTCGAGGTCTACATCGGCCTGGAGGGCGCCGCCTCCAGCATCCGCACCTACGAGAACCAGTTCGTCCCCGGGCTGCTCCAGACGCCGGCCTACGCCAGGGCCGTCATCGAACTGGCCCACGAGAAGGCCGCGCGGTCGGAGCTCGACCGCCGGGTGGCGCTGCGCATGGCCCGTCAGAAGCGGCTGGACAGCGGCCTGACGCTCTGGGCGGTGATCGACGAGGCCGTCGTACGCCGCACGCTGGGCGGCCCCGGGACGATGCGCGAGCAGCTCGCGCACCTCCTCGACGTCACGGCCGAGCGCAACGTCACCGTGCAGCTCATGCCGTTCGACCGCGGCGGGCACGCGGCGGCGGGCGGTCCCTTCAGCATCATGCGCTTCCCGGAGCGCGAGCTGCCGGACGTGGTGTACATGGAGCAGCTGACCAGCGCCCTCTACCTGGACAAACCCGCCGACTCCGACCACTACATGGAGGTCATGGACCGGCTCAGCATCCAGGCCGAAAAGCCCAAGGCGACCCGGCGTTTCCTGGAGCAGCTCATTTCCGGTTGAGCTGCTGGTATGCCTGTGATCCACGGCATACCAGGATTTTGGTCGTCCGGTATATGCGCCTCGGCACGCTGTCGTATTGTCAACTCGCAAGCGCGGATGCACGTGCATCCGTAAGATCGCGAGGAGCCGCCCCCATGCACGAGTTCCGGAACGGAACGCCCGCCGGCCGCCTTCCCGTCGTCTGGCGCAAGAGCAAGCAGAGCAACCCCAACGGCAACTGTGTCGAGGTCGCCAGCCTGCCCACGGGGGAGATAGCGATGCGCAACTCACGTTTTCCCGACGGGCCCGCGCTCGTCTACACGCAGGCTGAGATCACCGCGTTCGTCCTCGGAGCGAAGGACGGAGAGTTCGACGACCTGATCGTCTGAAGCGGGGTTTCGTCGCCGGGTGGGCCGGGTTACGGTCTGCCCGGCGATTCTTTTCGGTCGGTGAGCCGCCGCTGAGCTTCGATCGTGCGGGCGCGGCGTGGCGGCCCGACCGGCCGGACGGGCGCGGGCGGCGTGCGCTGCGGCCGGGGTGCGTTCGCGAACGTCAATCGCCGCGGTCGGCGGTGTGTTCGAACGTCAGTCGCCGCGGCCTGCGTGTGCTCGAACGCAGCGAGCCCGGACCCGCGCGGGGACGCGCCGGGTGCCGGGTTCTCACGGGCTCGCCGGTTGTCCGGCGGCCGCCGCGGGTCCGGCCGGGCGTTGCCCGGCCGGACCGCTGGGTGATGCTGATGGTGCCAGGTGAGGTGCCTGATCAGGCAGTTGTCCCGACCGGGTTCGCCAGAGCCTGGGCATGGAGGGCCAGGCTCTGGTTCATCGGGACAACTGCGTGATCACGCGATGCCGGTGACGCAGCCGGGTGTGTCAGGCGGCGGAAATGCCGGCGCTGGCCGCGCGGCGCATACGACGGCGACGCTCGCTCGCGCGCTCGTCCTCGTTGAGACCGCCCCACGTGCCGTACTTCTCGGGCCGGGACAGCGCGTAGTCAAGGCACTCGGTGCGGACGGGGCACTGGGCGCAGATCGCCTTCGCCTTCCGCTCACGTACGTCACGCTCGGGCTGCCGCTCCCCGTCAGGGCCGAAGAAGAGCACGAGGTCCTCACCCCGGCACGCGGCATCATCCTGCCAACCCCAGCTGGGGCGCGGGCGGGCGAGCTGCCGACGTACCTGAGACATGAGAAAACCACCTTCGTGAGAGGTATTTCGGAATTGAGCCGCATTGGACGCTTTTGGCGTCACTGTTCCAACGCAAGGTAGGGCCGTGATGTTCCCTGGTCAGGCGAGAGCAGGCGTGGTGTACCGCACAGGCGTGAGCCTGTCCAGCGAAACCAGCCGGTAGGTGGTGATCGTCTCGGCGCAAGCCGTGCCACACGGCGCTGTGAACACCGATGGCTCAACCACAACCTGGAACCGGACGTCGCCGCAGCGCACGATGGCTTCGGTGACGTCGCCGTCCGACCTGGAGGATTCCACGGCCACCGCGCCGACGGAGCACTCTCCCGTATGGGTTCGGGCGAAGTGCTCCACGGCTTGCAATGGCTCAGGGATGCCTGCGCGTCCCCGGTAGCGGTCGAGAATGATCTCGCCCGACCGGTACGCGTTAGCCGCTGCCAGTGCAGCAGCCTGAGACATGCTGCCGTAGAAAATTCCGTGTGGCAAGCACACGAGGTTGGCGGCGTAACGATCGCCGCCAACGTGTGACGTTTCCCACACTCTGTCCGGCAAAGATTCGGCCAGTGACCGAGCGAGGGGTAGTCCAATGCGGGCGCAGCACACATTGCGCTTGGCGTGCGTGCAGACCAGAAATACCGGCTCGTCTTCAAGTATGCAGGACTCCGGGACCACTCCGGTCACGAAAGCGTCCAGGTCAAGATCGTCGGGACCTGCGACGACGCCCCCCGCGAGCCACGGACGATCACCGGCGGCGTGACCCAGTAGCACACGGATGCCCTGATCCTGCGGGCGGGTCCGCTTTCCCGGGCGGCGGATCAGCTGGGGTCTGATACCGCGTTCGAGCGCCCGGCGGACGAGTTCGGAGATTTCTTCAGGAAGTTCGAAGTTTTCCAGGCGGGAAGGCCACGCGCCGGTGTATTCGATGAGCAGCCAGAGCCTGGCCCCCACCGTGGCACTGGCCAAGGTGGGCACCTCCCCCGTGTGGCACCCGCTGGGATGCTCGCAGCCCCTCGCCAACGCCCGTTCTCCTTCCCGTTAGATTAGGTAAGCCTAATCTAACGGGTTGGTGCTACCGGACGTGGGGTGTTCCGCGCAGTACGTCCCGTGTCGCTGCCAGTGCGCGTTCCCTGTCCTGCTCGACCAGGCCGATCCTGGTCCGCCGGTCCAGCAGGTCGCTCTCGTCGAGCGCGCCCTCGTGCAGGACCGACCACAGCAGCTCGCCCTGGGTGATGCCGAGCCCGGCCTCCTCTGGGTGCGCCTTGACGAGCTCGTGCACGGCCTCCGCCTCGCTGCCGTACCGCTCGGCCAGCCGCACCGGCACCCCCGCCGGCTGCGGGCCCGCTCCCACGAGCGGGATCTTCCTCGTACGGCTCCGCCGGCCCGGCAGCCTCGCGGCCGAGACCGCCCGCTCCACCGCGTCCTCGGCCATACGCCGATATGTCGTGAGCTTGCCACCCACGACCGTGACGACGTTGCCCTCGGACATCACCGCGTGCCTCCGGGACAGGTCGGCCGTCCGCCCGTCGGCCGCCAGGAGGGGCCTGAGGCCCGCGTACGCGCCCGCAACCGCCTCTCTGGTCACCGGAGCCTCAAGAACGCCGTTCAGCACCTCCAGGAGCATTCTGACGTCTTCCTCGGGGGCCTCGGGCACGTCCGGCACCGGCCCGTCCACCGGCTCGTCCGTGAGCCCGACGTGGATGCGGCCGTCGTGCTGGGGGAGCACGAGGGCGAACCGGTTGCTCTCGCCCGGGATGGGCACGTGCATGCCCGCGATCAGCCCGGGCAGCGTCCCCGGCGACAGGACGACGTGGGTGCCGCGCGACGGACGCAGTCTCACCTGCGGATCCAGCGTTCCCGCCCACACCCCCGTCGCGTTGATCACCGCTCCGGCCCGGATGGCGAACTCCTCGCCCGTCAGCTCGTCGCGTACGTCGGCGCCCTCGTGCGTGAGCCGCAGCGCGCGGCAGCGGGTCAGCACGCGGGCGCCGTGCGCGGCTGCGGTCCTCGCGATCGCCACCACCAGCCGCGCGTCGTCGAGCACCCGGCCGTCCCACGACAGCAGCGCGCCGCGCAGGCCGTCGCCGTCGAGCACGGGCGCGAGGGTGCGGGCGCGGGCCGCGGTCAGCCGCGTGGGGCCCGGCAGCAGGCGTCGCGGGGTGCGGGCGGCGGCCCGCAGCGCGTCGCCCAGCCGGTAGCCGGCCGCCGCCATGAGCTCCTGGCCCCGCGAGACGGCGGGCGTCAGCGGCAGCACGTACGGGTGCGCCTTGATCAGGTGCGGAGCCGTCGTACGGAGCAGGACGCCACGCTCGGCCGCGCTTTCGCAGGCCACGCCGACCTGCCCCCTGGCGAGGTAGCGCAGCCCGCCGTGGATGAGCTTCGAGCTCCATCTCGACGTGCCGAACGCCAGGTCGTGGGCGTCGATCGCGGCCACGCGGAGCCCACGGGACGCGGCGTCGAGCGCGGCGCCCGCGCCGGTCGCGCCGAGCCCCACCACCAGCACGTCCACCCGCTCCTCGGCGACCCGGCGCAGCTCACGGGCCCGTCTGCGGGCGTTCAGCGAACTCCCCGGGGCAGGCTCGGCCATCAGCCCGTCACCTCTCCCGCGCTGCGGGTGCCGACCGCGGCGGCGGCACGTTCAGCGGCTCTCTCGTCGGTCAAGGTATCCCTCCAGCAAGGCGGCGAGTTCGGTGTCGAGGTCGTCCACGGTCACGGGGCCGAGCATGGTCGGAGCCGACAGCAGGAACGACTGGGCCACCAGCAGCACCGCTCTGGCCCTGCACGCGTCGCCGAATCCTCGCTCCAGCACCTCCAGCACGGCCTCGTGGGTCGCCCCGCGCCGGTCGAGCAGGTAGGGGAGCAGCAGCTCGGGATCCACCTCCACGATCCTGCGCCACAGCGGGTGCGCGCGCAGCTCCCGCACGCCCGCGACGACCGCGCGGACAGGGTCGGACATGTCAAGCTCCGCGACCACTCGTACCCACTCCCTGGTCATCAAGTCGGCGACCAGCGTGCGCACGTCCGGCCAGTGGCGGTAGAGCGTCATCCGTGACACCCCCGCCCGGCGCGCCACATCCGTGAGCGTCGTCCTGCGCACTCCGTAGGCCAGCACGCAGTCGCGGGCGGCGTCCAGAATGCCGTCATTGTGACGAATCGACTTCATGTGTCACAGTGTACCCATGCCTGGAGAACCCATGTCGTGGTCGGGCTGGGGCGACCCCGCCCGCGCCCGGGAGCTGCCCGAGCAGGTCCGCACGCTGCTGCACGACCTGCTCGGCGTACGCGCGCCCGCCGGCCCCGCCGCCTCGCTGGAGTCGGTGCGGCTCCCGCCGGTCGCCCTGCCGGGGCCGCTGGTCGAGGCCCTCGCCGGCGTGACCGGCGCGGAGCACGTCCTCACCACGCACGAGGCCCGCGTACGGCACACGCGCGGCAAGTCCACTCCCGACCTGCTGCGGATGCGCGCGGGAGACGGCTCCGACGCGCCCGACGCCGTGGTGCTGCCCGGCTCGCACGAGGAGGTGGCCGAGCTGCTGCGGCTGTGCTCCGCCGAGCGGATCGCGGTCGTGCCCTTCGGCGGCGGCACCTCGGTCGTGGGCGGGCTCGCCGCCGCCCGCGCCGGGTTCGCCGGGGTCGTCGCGCTCGACCTGGCCAGGTTCGACCGGCTGCGCTCGGTCGACACGGAGTCGATGGTGGCCGAGTTCGAGCCGGGCGTGCGGGCCTCCGAGGCCGAGCGGCTGCTCGCCGCGCGCGGGCTCACGCTGGGGCACTTCCCCCAGTCCTTCGAGTACGCCACGCTCGGCGGTTTCGCGGCGGCCCGCTCGAGCGGCCAGGCCTCCGCCGGGTACGGGCGCTTCGACGACATGGTCATGGGCCTCACCGTCGCCACCCCGGCGGGCACCCTCGACCTCGGCCGCGCCCCCAGGTCGGCGGCCGGGCCCGACCTGCGGCAGCTCGTCCTCGGCTCGGAAGGCGCCTTCGGGGTCATCACGTCCCTGCGCCTGCGGGTGCGCCGCGCGCCCGCGGAGCGCCGCTACGAGGGATGGCGCTTCCCGTCGTTCGCCGCGGGCTCCGCGGCCGTGCGGGCGCTGGCGCAGGAGGGGCCACTTCCGGCCGTGCTGCGGTTGTCCGACGAGACCGAGACCATGATCGGGCCGGCGAAGCCGGACGCCATCGGAGCGGGCGGCTCCGGCTGCCTGCTGATCGCCGGCTACGAAGGCGCCTCGGAGGGGGATCGGCAGGCGGCCGGAGCCGCCGTGCTGGCGCGGCTGGGCGGCGAGCCGCTCGGCGCGGACCCCGGCGTGGCGTGGGAACGCGGCCGGTTCTCCGCGCCGTACCTGCGCGACTCGCTGCTCGCGGCCGGCGCCACGGTCGAGACACTGGAGACGGCCGGGTTCTGGGCGAATCTGCCGCGCCTCTACGACGCCGTGCGGCTCGCCCTGCTCGGGGCGCTCGGCTCACCGCTGGTGATGTGCCACATCTCCCACGTGTACGAGACCGGCGCCTCCCTGTACTTCACCGTCGTCACCCCGCAGGACGCCGACCCGGTCGCCCAGTGGCAGCGGGCCAAGACGGCGGTGAACACGGCCATCGTCGAGGCGGGCGGCACCATCACGCACCACCACGGGGTGGGCCGCGACCACCGCGACGCGTACGCGGCCGAGCTGGGTCCCGTCGGCGTGAGCGTCCTGGAGGCGGTCAAGTCCCGGCTTGATCCCGCGGGCGTGCTCAACCCGGGCGTGCTCGTGCCCCCGGCCGGGGGCGGCTGAGCCTCCCGGCCGGCGTCGGCGGGCCGTCAGTCGGGTGGGAGGAGCCGGTCGGCCTCGGCCACCAGCGCGGCGGCCTCGCTGTAGCGGTGGAGGGCCTCCAGCACGGCGGCGAGCCGGTGCAGCGAGGCCACCAGCGGGGCGCCGCCCGCCGGACGGGTGAGTGCCACCGCCTCCTGCGCCAGCGGCAGCGCCTCCATGGGCCGCCCCCGCCGCAGCATCAGCCGAGCCCCCGTGGTCAGGCACCTGGCCAGCAGACCCGAGTATTCCTCCGGAGACTCCCCGACCAGAACCCGGCTCCTCGCGATGGCTTCGCTCAGGCTCTTGAACGCCGCTCCACCCCATCGGGGCCGAGTCTGCGCATAAGCCAGTAAACCCTCAATAGCGTCCGCTTCGGATGTGCCTCTGCGGGTCGCGTCATCAGGGCCGTTACGGGTCATGGGAGCCTCCCCTCGGCGGTCCCAACCGCTTGCTTGGGGTGGTGAGGGTACACCATGGTGCACCCTCCGCGTCCCTGGCTGCACGGAGCGTTCAAGATGCGTGATCGGTAGATCCCGGTAAAGATGTTGACATGGTGGAAGTCGCGGCCGAACGCGCAAAGCAGCTCTCCTCGCGGGTGTCGGAGGCGGGCGCCGGATGGGCGTGTCCGCAAGTGGGGACGTTCGCGCAGCTCAGACCGGACAAGAGGGGATTCAGCTGGCTCAATTTACGGACGTTGTGGCGCTCGCGTAACGAGGTGCTGGCCGGGTTGTTCGGTGATCCGTCCGGGCAGGTGCGGGCGCAGTGGGTGGAGGCTCAGGAAGCGCGCGGGATAGATCCGGAATTTCGCATCAAGGCACCTGCTGGCGGAAATTTCAGTTTCTTGCTGCTCGGTGATACCGGTGAGGGAGATGCCTCCCAGTACGCCGTTGTTCCGGGGATGTTAAAAGTCGGCCAGGGGACATCGTTCGCCGTCATCGCGAGTGATGTGGTCTATCCGACGGGATCGGGCAACGAGTACGAAGACAAGTTCTTCCGTCCGTACAAGGATTATGACGCCCCCATTTACGCCATCCCCGGCAACCACGACTGGTACGACGGCCTCGGCGGGTTCATGCGGGTCTTCTGCGACGCCCGGCTCAAGCCGAAGCCCGACCGCGGGCTGCGGGGGCTGCTGTGGCGCAGACCGGAGCCGATCGACGAGGCGCGGCTGGCCAAGGCGCGCGAGCTGAGGGGCGGGCCGTCCCAGCAGGCGGAGCAGCCGGGGCCGTACTGGGTGATCGAGAGCGACAGCCTGCTGATCGTGGGGGTGGACACCGGCATCAAGAACACCATCGACAAGGGGCAGACCGCGTGGCTGCGGCGGGTCTCGCTCGACCCCCGTCCCAAGATCCTCGTGACGGGCAAGCCCATCTACACCGCCAACGCGTACAAACCGTCGCCGCTGGAGGAGGGCGGCACGATCGACGACATCGTGCGCGACCCCGCACACCGGTACGTCGCGGCCATCGGCGGAGACGTGCACAACTACCAGCGTTATCCGGTCAAGGTGGGTGACCGGGTGATCCAGTACGTCGTGTCGGGAGGCGGCGGCGCGTTCATGCACGCGACGCACACCATCCAGCGCGTCGACGTGGCCGGCGTGCACGAGGACGACTTCCGGTGCTACCCGCTGCGCGGCGACTCGCTGTCGTTCTACAGCCAGCTCTACGCCACCAGGCTGCGGATGAAATGGCTCTACCTCACCCCTGCCGAGGCCGCGTGCGTCATGTCGGAGCACGTCAGGAACCAGCCGGTCAGGACACCCGAGGGAACCGTCGCGCTCACCCGCAGGATGCGGTGGGCGGCGCGGCTGCTCGGCGGCTGGCCGTGGCCGTTCCGGCTGCCCGTGGACAGGGTGTTCCACCGCTACCTGTCCGAGTTGTCCGACTGGGACACCCCGCCGTTCTTCAAGCAGCTGATGCACGTCACCGTCACGCCCGATGAGCTGACGCTGCGCTGCTACGCCGCCACCGGGTGCCTGGGGCAGGAGCTGGACCCGCCGCTGGAGGACGAGGTACGCATCAGCCTGGCGTGAGACCGGCCCGGGCCCGGCTTTGTCGGAGGCGTTTGGCACTCTTGAGCACGTGCATGTCGTGGTCGCGGGGGAGACGCTGCTCCCGGTGGGTGGCGCCCCTCGCCGTCCCGCCGATCCGGCGCGGGCGGTCGCCGAGCTGGAGGCGTCCGAGCGCCCGCGCTGGGTCTGGGCCGACGCCCGTGAGGACTACGCGCCCCTGGTGGCGCGCGGGGTGCGGGTCGCGCGCTGCCACGACATCGCGCTCACCGAGGGGCTGCTGCTCGCGCACGAGGGCCGCTACGGCGAGGCCCGCTCCGCCAGGGCCGCGTACGCCAGGCTCCACGGGCTGGCGGTCCCCGACGACGAGCCGAGCGCGCCCGGCACGCTGTTCTCGCCCGAGCCGCCGGGCGCGGAGGCGGTGGCGGAGGTGCTGGCCGACCAGCTCAGGCGCATCGCGGCGCTGCCCGAGCCAGGAAGGTTCCGGCTGCTGGTCGCCGCCGAGTCCGCCGGGGCGCTCATCGCGGCCGAAATGGCGCACGACGGCATGCCGTGGCGTGCGGACGTGCACGACGAGCTGCTGACGGAGCTGCTCGGCCCGCGGCCCGTGCACGGCATGCGGCCGGCCAAGCTGCAGGCGCTGGCCTCCGAGGTGGCTGCGGCGTTCGGCCACCCGGTCAACCCCGACTCGGTGCAGCAACTGGTCAAGGCGTTCAAGGCGGCGGGGGTGACGCTGAAGACGACCAGGTCATGGGAGCTGAAACGCGTCGACCACCCCGCTGTGGCGCCGCTGCTGGCCTACAAGGAGCTGGCCAGGCTGTTCAGCGCCCACGGGTGGGCGTGGGCCGACCAGTGGGTGCGCGACGGCCGCTTCCGCCCGGAATACGTGGTGGGCGGGGTGGTCTCCGGGCGGT
>NZ_JAAAHR010000090.1:0-36357 GCF_009908215.1 Nonomuraea sp. K271
GTGGGGCCGCAGCTGTGGTTCGGCGGCGGGGCGGGGACGATGGTGGTGCTGACGCCGGCGCCCGGCTGCGAACGCACCGCCACGGTCCCCGACGTGATCAGCGGGCGCGGGCGACCCGTCGACTCGGTGTGCCGCGGCGACGTGCAGGTCACCGTCACCGGCTCCCAGAGGTTCCGCGACCAGGTCGTCCAGGGCATCCGCATCACGTACGAGTAGGTTCGCGGGTCCGCGGCGGCAGGGCGGCGGGCCGATGATCGGAATCTTGTTAGTAAGGTGCGGCCATGTTCGCCGTAACCGCCACTCAGACCGATCCCGACCATCCGCTCGCCGGGCTGACGCTCGGCGAGCGCCCCGAGCCGACGACGCCCGACGGCTGGACCACCGTCTCCGTGCGGGCCGCCGCGCTCAACCACCACGACCTGTGGACGCTCAAGGGCGTCGGCATCCGGCAGGACCGGCTGCCGATCGTGCTGGGCTGCGACGCCGCCGGCGTGGACGAGGACGGCAACGAGGTCATCGTGCACGCCGTGATCGGCTCGGGCCCCGACGAGACGCTGGATCCCCGGCGCAGCCTGCTGTCGGAGACGTACGACGGCACGTTCGCCGAGCGGGTCGCCGTGCCGCGCCGCAACCTCGTGCCCAAGCCGGCTTCGCTCAGCTTCGAGCACGCCGCCTGCCTGCCGACGGCCTGGCTGACCGCGTACCGCATGTTGTTCGACAAAGCCGGGCTTGAGCCCGGCTCCACGGTGCTCGTGCAGGGCGCGGGCGGCGGCGTCGCCACCGCGCTGATCGCGCTGGGCCGGGCCGGCGGCTACCGCGTCTGGGCGACCAGCCGTACGGAGGCCAAGCGTGAGCGCGCCCGCGAGCTCGGCGCCGACCAGGTCTTCGAGACGGGCACGCGGCTGCCCGAGCGGGTCGACGCCGTCATGGAGACCGTCGGGCAGGCGACCTGGGCCCATTCGCTCAAGTCGCTCAAACCGGGCGGGCGCATCGTCGTGTCGGGTGCCACCAGCGGCGCGGTTCCGCCCGCCGATCTCAACCGGGTGTTCTTCCTGCAGCTGTCCGTGGCGGGCTCGACGATGGGAACGCGCGACCAGCTCCAGCGGCTGGCGGTGTTCCTGGAGCAGACCGGCGTGCGTCCGGTCGTCGACCGGACGTTGCCGCTGGCCGAGGCGCGGGAGGGGTTCGCGGCCATGGCGGAGGGAGAGATCTTCGGGAAGATCGTCTTTTCGGGATAGATAAGTAAATGGGTACTTTTGCTCTCCTGGGTGATACAAGCAGGGAAAGCCGTATCACCCGGGAGGCCGTCAGCATGGACGTCGAACCCTTCGGACCAGGCTCGTTGCACTGGGACACGGCCGGCGAATACCGCAACCTGCTCGTGGCCGGCAGCGCGCTGGTCCTCCAGACGATGCACCCGGCCGTGGGCGCGGCCGTAGCGGAGCACTCCACGTACAAGTCCGACCCGTGGGGACGGCTCACCCGCACGCTCACGTCCGTCCAGACCTGGGTGTACGGCGGCGCCCGCGGCCCGGCGGAAGGTGAGCGGCTCAGAAGGTTGCACCGGGGCATCAGCGGGGTGGACGAGCACGGCAGGCACTATCACGCGCTGAACGGCGAGGCATGGGCCTGGGTGCACTTATCGCTGTTCGAGCGCTTCCTCACGCTCAACCGGTGGTTCGGCACCCCGTTCACCCACGAGCAGGAGCAGCGGTTCTACGCCGAGTCACGGCAACTCGGCGCGATCCTGCGGGTGCCCGAGCGGGAGCTGCCGGAGGACCTGGCGGCGTACCGGCGCTACTTCGACGACATGGTGGCCGACCGGCTGGAGCCGCACCCGACCGCGCTCGACGTGCTCGCGGTCATGCGCGGCACGCCGGCGCCGCCCGGCCTGCCCTGGCCGCTGCGCAGGCTGTGGACGCCGGTCGGGGCGGGATCCGGGGGGTTCAACCACTTCGTGACCGTCGGTACGCTGCCGCCGGCCGTACGCGCGAAGCTGGGGCTGCGCTGGACGGCGCGGGACGAGTGGCGGCTGCGGCAGGTCGGGCACGCCGTGGCGACCCTCGCGCCGCGCCTGCCGGAACGCCTGCGCTACATGCCCATCGCCTACCGCGCCCGCCGCGCCGCCCGCCGGTCACGCCGCGCCGAGCGTCTCCCGCGCCCGGCCTGACGCGGCCGGTTCCCGCACGACATCTCCGGGCGCGGTAGGACTTAGGTCCCGAGCATCCCCGGCTGGGGCAGGCGCGGGGTGGTCAGCGTTCGAGGATGTCGCGGACGCTACGGGCGGCGTCGTCGAGCGTCACGCGCAGCGCCGCCACCTTCTCCGGTGTCAGGCGCGTCCCCGACGCCTCCTCACGGGCCCGGGCGACGAAGTCGGCCAGCAGCTCGCCCAGCTCGGCGTCGAGGTCGGCCCGGTTGGGCGGCGCGCCCCCGAGCGTCGCCCAGACCTCCGACCAGATTCTGCGCCACTCCTTGCTGAGCCGCTCGCCCTCGTCCTGCCAGTGGTTGGCGTGCTCCATCCACTGGCGCTTCTGCTGCTCCTTGAGCCGCCTGAGGTCCTCCCGCTGCTTGTCGAGCAGGTCTTTGGCGTCGTCGTGGCTGCTGGTGCGCACGTCCTTGGCCATCCGGGTCAGCTCGTCGCGCAGCGACTTGACGGTGTCGCGGACGTCCTCCTTGACCTCGCGGGCGATGTCGCGCACGGAGGCGGAGATCTCCTCCTCCAGGTCGTCGAGCTCGTCGAGCCGGTCGTTCAGCTCCTCGCGGCCCCTGTCGGTGATCGAGAACACCTTCTTGCCCTCGACCACCTCGTGCGTCACGAGGCCCTCCTCCTCCAGGCGGGCCAGGCGCGGGTAGATGGTGCCGGGCGAGGGCGAGTAGACGCCGAGGAATCGGTCCTGGAGCAGTCTGATGACCTCGTAGCCGTGGCGCGGGCTCTCGTCCAGCAGCTTGAGCAGGTACAGCCGGAGCCGGCCGTGACCGAAGACAGGGCTCATTCCTTCTCTCCCTTGAGCAGCGTGACCTCGCCGGACACGGTGATCGCCGACAGTGAGGCCATGCCGCCACCCAGCCGCCCCGTCAGCGCTTTGGCGCCGGGGCCGCCCGTGTTGGCCAGTTCGTAGAACGTGCTGACCAGCCTGCCCGAGGTGGATCTGAGGCTGACGTCGGCCTCGGCGTTCTCCGGCAGCCTGACCACGATGTCACCCGACACACTGTTGAGTGTGACGTGACCTGTGGGGCGCAGCGCCAGGTCGGCCGTGAACCGTCCGGAGATCGTGCCGGCCTTCAGCCGGCGCGGGCTGCCGTCGGCCACCGTCAGGTCGCCGGATACGCTCTTGAAGGCGAGGTCGCCGGACATCGCGCGGCTCTCGACGGAGCCGGAGACGGTGTTGGCCAGCACGTCACCGCTCACGCCGTCGAGCACGAGCTCGCCCGACACGCTCTTGACGTGGGTCTTCCTCTCGAACCCGGCAACCACGGCGGGCGCGCTGACCACGCCGGCGTTGACCGTGCAGGTCTTCGGCACGGCGATCGACAACACGGTCCTGCGGCGGTCACGGCGCAGCCACCCGAGCATTCCGTCCCAGGTCAGGTCTTGGTAGGCGACGGTGAGCGAGCGAGTGTGCTCGTCGTAGGTCACGATGAGCGGCGCGGCCGAGTCCATTTCGGCCACCTCCAGCGTGGGTGGGCCCTCGCTGGCGAGCACGGCCAGCCGTCCGGCCACGATGCGTACGTCAAGCGTCTCCACCTGGCCGAAGGTGAGCTGCTCGGGTGTCTCGATCGCCCACTGTTGCATGATCCCTGCCCTTCTCGGCGACACGTCTACTAGAGACACGATATGTCGCGTCTGCGGAGAGCTCAAGATGTATCGCGTTTTCAGGTGTCAGGAACGCCCTACTCCTCGTCCTCGTCGTCCAGCCGGGCCAGCCACGTCGCCAGCCGCTCGACGGGCGTCTCGAATTCGGGATTGAGGTCGACGAACTCGCGCAGCCGCTCGCCGAGCCACAGAAGGCTGACCTCCTCCTCGCCCCGGCGCTCGACCAGTTCCTCGATCCCCCGATCGGTGAAGTACATCGTCGTCCATTCCTTCCAACGGGCGATTCGCCCGCATCAACCTGTCAGAACGCCAGTGAGCCCCCGGACGGGCCGGGGGCTCACCGTGCGGACCTGCTTCAGCCGAAGATCTGCTCGAGGATGCTCTCGAGCTCGTGGTCGTGCGTGTTGTGCGAGCCCGTGGCCGGCGAGCTGTTGGGCGTGCGCGACACCCGGCGCACCGGCCGCCCGCCCAGGACCTGCGGGTCCTCGGCCAGCTTGAGCGCCAGATAGGGCCACGGCCCCATGTTGACCGGCTCGTCCTGGGCCCAGACCAGCTCCGTCTGCTCGCCGTAGCGCGCCAGCTCGGTGGCCAGCTCGTCGGACGGGAACGGGTAGAGGCGCTCCAGCCGGACGAGGGCGACGTCGTCGCGGCCCGTCTTGTCGCGCTGCGCGGCCAGCTCGTAGTAGAGCTTTCCGGAGCAGAGCACGACCCTGGTGACCTTGCCCGGGTCGACCGTCGTGTCGCCGAGCACCGGCTGGAAGCTGCCTGAGGTGAAGTCGGACGCCTTCGACGTGGCCGCCTTGTGCCGCAGCAGCCACTTGGGCGTGAAGACCACCATCGGCTTGTGGCGCTTGGACTCCACCTGCCAGCGCAGCAGGTGGAAGTAGTTGGCCGGCGTGGTCGGCTGCGCCACCGTCATGTTGTCGAGCGCGCACACCTGCAGGAACCGCTCGATGCGGGCCGAGGAGTGGTCGGGGCCCTGGCCCTCGTAGCCGTGCGGCAGCAGCAGCACGACCGAGGACTTCTGGCCCCACTTCTGCTCGCCCGCCGAGATGAACTCGTCGATGATCGTCTGTGCGCCGTTGACGAAGTCGCCGAACTGCGCCTCCCAGGCGACCAGCGCGTCAGGACGCACGACGCTGTAGCCGTATTCGAAGCCGAGCGCCGCGAACTCGCTGAGCAGCGAGTCGTAGACGTAGAACTTCGTGGTGCCGTGGTTGAACGTCTTGAGCGGCGTGTGGTCGGCCCCGGTCATCCGGTCCACCAGGACGGCGTGGCGCTGGGTGAACGTGCCGCGCCTTGAGTCCTGGCCGACCAGGCGCACCGGGTGGCCGTCGATCAGCAGCGAGCCGAACGCCAGCGTCTCGCCCATCGCCCAGTCGATCGCATCCTGCTCGACCATCTGGCCGCGGCGCTGCAACACCGGCGCGAGGCGCGGGTGCGGCGTGAAGCCCTCGGGCAGGCTGAGCTGGGTGTCGACGATGCGCTTGAGCGTCTCGTCGCTGATCGCCGTCGGCGTGTCGTCGTGCGACCACTTGACCACCTCGGCCGGCGGCACCCGCATGGCGCCCGCCTCCAGCGGCTTCTTCGCCGCCTCGCGGGTCTCGGTGAACGCCTGCTCCAGCTTGGCCTGGTAGTCGCGCAGCGCCTGCTCGGCCTCCTCGACCGTGATGTCGCCCCGGCCGATCAGCGCCTCGGTGTAGAGCTTGCGGGTCGAGCGCTTGGCGTCGATCAGGTCGTACATCAGCGGCTGGGTGAAGGCGGGGTTGTCGCCCTCGTTGTGGCCGCGGCGGCGGTAGCAGATGAGGTCGATGACGACGTCCTTGCGGAACGCCTGGCGGTATTCGTAGGCCAGCTCGCCCACGCGCACCACGGCCTCGGGGTCGTCGCCGTTGACGTGGAAGATCGGCGCCTGGATCATCCGCGCCACGTCGGTCGCGTAGACCGACGAGCGGGATGAGGCGGGCGAGGTGGTGAAGCCCACCTGGTTGTTGACCACCACGTGCACGGTGCCGCCGGTGCGGTAGCCGCGCAGCTGCGACAGGTTGAGCGTCTCGGCCACGACGCCCTGGCCGGCGAAGGCCGCGTCGCCGTGGACGAGGACGGGCAGGACGGTGAAGCCCTCCTCGCCGCGCTCCAGCAGGTCCTGCTTGGCGCGTACGACGCCCTCCAGGACCGGGTCGACCGCCTCCAGGTGGGAAGGGTTGGCGACCACGGACGCGGTGATGGTCTTGCCGCTGGGCGCGGTGAACTCGCCCGTCGCGCCCAGGTGGTATTTCACGTCGCCGGAGCCGTGCGCGGTGCGCGGGTCGATGTTGCCCTCGAACTCGCCGAAGATCTGCGCGTAGGACTTGCCGACGATGTTGGCCAGCACGTTGAGCCGGCCGCGGTGGGCCATGCCGATGACGACCTCGTCGAGGTCTTCGTCGGCGGCGTCACTGATCACCGAGTCGAGCAGCGGGATCAGGGACTCGCCGCCCTCCAGCGAGAAGCGCTTCTGGCCGACGAACTTGGTCTGCAGGAACGTCTCGAACGCCTCGGCGGTGTTGAGCCGCGACAGGATGTTGAGTTGCTCGTCGCGCTCGGGCGACTTGTGCGGCCTCTCCACCCGCTCCTGGATCCAGGCCCGCTCCTCGGGGTTCTGGATGTGCATGTACTCGATGCCGACCGTGCGGCAGTAGGAGTCGCGCAGCACGCCCAGGATCTCGCGCAGCTTCATCAGCGGCCGGCCGCCGAACCCTCCGGTGGCGAACTCCCGCTCGAGGTCCCACAGCGTCAGGCCATGCGACTGGATGTCGAGGTCGGGGTGCTTGCGCTGCTTGTATTCCAGCGGGTCGGTCTCGGCCATCAGGTGGCCGCGCACGCGGTAGGCGTGGATCAGCTCCAGCACGCGGGCCGACTTGGACACGTCGTCGTCGTGCGACGTCGACACGTCCTGGACCCACCGCACCGGTTCGTAGGGGATGCGCAGGGCCTCGAAGACCTCGTCGTAGAAGCCGTCCTCGCCGAGCAGCAGCCGGTGGATCTGGCGCAGGAAGTCGCCCGACTGGGCGCCCTGGATGATCCGGTGGTCATAGGTGCTGGTCAGCGTCATGACCTTGGAGACGGCCAGGCGCGAGAGCGTGTCGGGCGAGGCGCCCTGGTATTCGGCGGGGTATTCCATCGCGCCGACGCCGATGATCGTGCCCTGGCCCGGCATCAGCCGCGGCACGGAGTGCACGGTGCCGATCGTGCCGGGGTTGGTGAGCGAGATGGTGGTGCCGGAGAAGTCGTCGACGCCGAGCTTGCCGGCCCGCGCCTTGCGGACGACCTCTTCGTAGGCCATCCAGAACTGCCGGAAGTCCATCTCCTCCGCGCCCTTGATCGAGGGCACGAGGAGCTGTCGCTCGCCGTTGCTCTTCTGCACGTCGATCGCCAGGCCGAAGCCCACGTGCTCGGGCTTGACCAGCGTCGGCTTGCCGTCGATCTCCGTGAAGGAGTAGTTCATCTCCGGCATGACCCGCAGCGCCTTGACGATCGCGAAGCCGATCAGGTGCGTGAAGGACACCTTGCCGCCGCGGCCCCGCTTGAGGTGATTGTTGATCACGATGCGGTTGTCGACCAGCAGCTTGGCAGGGATGGCGCGCACGCTGGTCGCCGTCGGCACCGACAGCGACTGCTCCATGTTGGCGGCCGTGCGGGCCGCGGCCCCGCGCAACTTCACCTCCTCGGCGCCCTTGGGCACCGGAGCGGCCGGTTGCTTCGGCTTCTCGGCTGCCGGTGGCGCCTTAGGCACCGCCTTGGAAGGCGCGGGGGCGGTCACTGTGCCGTTCCCCGCCTCCTTGGCCGGGGTCCGGCCCGGTCCGTAGTCAGGGTTGTAGTCAGCGAAGAAATTCCACCAAGCCTTGTCGACCGACTCGGGATCTTGGAGGTATTTCTGGTACAGCTCGTCGACAAGCCACTCGTTCTGACCAAAGCTTGCCAGCGGGTTTGTCCGCGACGACTCAGACGACACGGCGGAAATCGCCCTCTTCCGCAGATCGGCGTTGATGTTAGAGAACCTTTCCAAGGCTACTCGCCCGGACCGGCAGCGCGCGCCCAGGTGGTCGTGCCGCCACGCACGATCCTCTCAGGACGGCGCGGTCACGTCGCCACCCCCTAGTCAACCCGGGGGTCGCGCATTTATCACTATTTGATATCAACACCCTGCCTGGAGGTTTACTTCCCTCTGGAGATCACTCTGCTGGCGATCCGCACCTGAGGGGACAACTCGGACAGCAGATCGGCGAGTTCCTCGCCCGCCTGCTTGAGCTCCACCAGCGACATGGGCTCCAGGCGTTCGAGCAGGAAGATGGCGTTGGTGGTCTCCTCGGTGAGCCGGGTGCGCACCACCTGGCGCCAGTTCCACCTGCGGCAGGTCACGCCGATGTCGTCGCGCCAGATCACCTCGCCGGGGTCGGGTGTGCCGAGCGCCTCCTCGGACGCCTCCTCGCCGCTCGCCCTGACCAGCCGCGCCGGCCCGGAGTAGCGGTCGAGGTCTTCCCCGCCGATGGGCAGTGCGTGTTTCACGCTGATCGAGTTGTACGCGTCGACGACCTGGTTGATCTCCGGCAGCGGCATCCGGCGGGTGAGGGCGTCGACCGAGGGCCTGGTGCGCTGCGGTTTGGCCCCGAACGCGCGGTAGGCGTCCTTCCAGGCGTCGATCTTCTCCGTCTGGACGGGCGCGGCCGAGGCCTCGGCGAGCCAGGCGCGTGAGCGCTCGTCGGTGGGGCCGTTGCGCAGGTCGTGGGCGGTCATGACGAGGACCGCGAAGTCGGGTCGCAGCGCGAGGACCGCGTCGTCCACCTGGATGTCGTCAAGCATCTCCACAGTTTACGATCCCGAAAATCGCAGAATTTGCTTTGCAAAATTCTCTTTGTAGCCTACGGTGGACGTGTGGAGGAGAAATACAAGATCAACGATCCGCGGGTGCTCAAGGCCGTGAGCCACCCGCTGCGGGCCCGCCTGCTCGGCCTGCTCCGCGCCGACGGGCCGTCCACCGCCAGCGAACTCGGCCGCAAACTGGGCGAGAGCTCCGGCTCCACCAGCTACCACCTGCGCGAGCTGGCCAAGTACGGCTTCATCGAGGAGGACCCCGAGCAGCGCGACGGGCGCGAGCGGCGCTGGCGTTCCCGGCACCGCTACACCTCGTGGAACAGCCGGGAGATGTCCGGCACTCCCGAGGGGCGCGAGGCGGTCAGAGTCATGCGGTTGTGGCAGGCCGAGGTGCTCGGGCGGTTCGTCCAGGAGTTCGACGAGTCCGAGTGGCCTCCGGAGTGGGTGGAGACCGCGGGCCTGAGCGACCACATCGCCGAGCTGCCGCCGGCTGGGCTGGCCGAGTTCATGGCGCGTACCGAGGAGCTGCTGCGCGAGCTGACCGTGCGCCACGCCGGCGCAACCGACGCCGAGCAGGTGCGGATCTGGGTGGGGGGCTTCCCCAGGGAGCGGAGGTCGGAGCCGTGACCGCGCGGTCGGCGTTACGGCGCTACATGCTCGTCAGCTTCCTGACCTGGCTGCCGATCGGGCTCGCGATGGCCGCCCAGGTGTTGCTGATGACAGAGAGAGGCCTCGGGCTGGCGCAGATCGGGCTGGCGACGACGGTGTTCTCGATCGTCACCGTGAGCCTCGAACTGCCCACCGGCGGGCTGGCCGACGTCCTGGGGCGGCGGGTGGTGCTGGCGGCCTCGGCGGCGTTCACCGTCGCGGCTCTGGTTCTGATGAGCGTGTCCACGACGTTGTGGATGTTCATGGTGGCCGGCGTGCTGAAAGGCGTGGCCAGGGCACTGTCCAGCGGCCCCGCCACCTCCTGGTACGTCGACACGCTGCACGGCGTCGAGGGCCGCGACGCCGACCTGAAGCCCGGCCTGGCCAGGGGCGGCGCGATGGAGTCCGCGGCCCTGTGCGCCGGCGTGCTGGCGGGCGGCGGCCTCCCGCTTCTGGTGCCGCCCTCGCTGCTCCTGCCCCTCGCGGCGCCGTCGCTGGTGGGTGCGGTCGCGGCGGCGCTGCTGCTGTTCGTGGTGGTGTTCGCGCTGCCCGAGCCGGCCCACCGGCGCCGCACGCTGCCGGGCGTGCTGCGCGAGGTGCCGGCCACGGTGACGGGCGGCGTGCGGCTGGTCGCGGGCAGCCCCCTGCTGCGCAGGCTGGCGATGGTCGCGGCGGCCACGGGCGCGGTGCTGATGACCATCGAGCTGCTCACCCCGGGCCGGCTCGCCGAGCTGGCGGGCACGGCGGAGGGGGGCGGCATGACGTACGCGGTGGTCGCGGCGCTCGGCTTCGCGGGCAGCGCGATGGGCAACGCGCTCGTGCCGGGCGTGGCCCGGCTGGCCGGCGGGTCGGCGGGCGGAGCGATGGCCGGGACGGTGCTGGCCGCGCTCTCCGTGGGAGTGCTGGCCGCGACGGCCAGCCTGGACGGCCTGCCGGGAACGCTGAGCGCGGGGCTGGCCTACGTCGTGCTGTTCGTCGGCATCTCGCTGACGGGCACGCTCTGCCTGGAGCTGACCCACAGGGCCGTCACCGCCGCCGAGCGCACCACGGTCGCCTCGACGAGCTCCATCGCCCTGCAGTCCGGCGGGACCCTGGCCAATCTCACGCTCGGTGCCCTGGCCGCCCAGGCGGGCCTCGCCGCCGCCTGGGCCGTCGTGGCCGTCGTGACGCTGGCCTCGGCGCTGCTGTTCGTCAGGATGCCCGCGCCTACGGGCTCCAGTCGAGCTCAGGCCCGACTGGCACGATCCGGCTCGGGTTGATGTCGGTCTGGGTGATGAAGTAATGACGCTTGATCTGGTCGAAGTCGGTGGTTTCGCGGAAGGCCGGGATGCCGTACAACCCGCGCGCGTACGCCCACAGCGCCGGATAGTCGATCAGCCGCCTGAGGGAGCACTTGAAGTGCGTGTGGTAGACGGTGTCGAACCTGGCGAGAGTGGTGTAGAGGCGCACGTCGCTGTCGGTCAGCGTGTCGAAGAGGAACTCCGATCCCGCGAGGCGCACCTCCAGGAAGTCGAGGGTGGTGAAGACGCGGGTCACCGCCTCTTCGTACGCCTGCTGGTCGCGGGCGAAGCCGACTTCGTACACCGCGTTGTTGAGGCCGTGGTAGAGGCGGTCGTTCATGATGTCGACGTCCGGGCGCAGGCGCTCGGGGTAGAGGTCCGGAGAGGTGCCCCATGACGTCTCCAGGTCGAGGGTGATCTGGGGGAAGTCGTTGGTGACGATGCGCCGGTCCTTGGCGTCCCAGATGCAGGGGACGGTGTAGCGGCCCGTGTAGCCGGGGTCGGTCGCGAGATAGAGCTCCGAGAGATATTCCGGGTCGCCGCCGGGGACGCGCCAGCCCTTCTCGTCGCGGATGGGATCGACGATCGTGACGTCCAGCAGGTCCTGCAGCCCGAGGAGCGACCGTACGATCAGCACGCGCTGCGCCCACGGGCAGGCGTAGGAGGCGTAGAGCCGGTAGCGTCCCGGCTCGGGCGGGCCCAGCCGGTCGGTGAAACGGTTGGGCTGCCGGACGAAGCGGCCAGTGTCGGAAAGCTCGCGGCTCGGCTTCATGGTCCTAGTAGAACATGATTCGGAAGCTGAACTTCGTTCGGGCACAATCGGGGCCATGACGAAATTCGTGGTGACCCCTGCCAATGTGGCACAGCGGGACGCGTGGGCCGGCGGGGCGATCCCCGAGGTCGAACGGGTGCGTCCGGGACTGTGGTCCGTGCCGGTGCCGATTCCGGTCAACCCCCTGCGGTACGTGCTGGTCTACGTCCTGGAGCTGCCCGGCGGGGTGGCGATCGTCGACGCCGGGTGGAACACCGACGAGGCGTACGACGCGCTGGTCGCCGGACTGGCCGTGGCCGGCTACGCGATCACCGACGTCAAGGGTGTGCTCGTCACGCACATCCACCCCGACCACTACGGGCTGGCCGGGCGTGTGCGGGAGATGTCGGGCGCGTGGATCGCGCTGCACCCGGCCGACGCGCGGCTGGTCCGCGAGCGTTACGACGACGCGGCCATCGATTCCCTGGTGGAGCGGGAGCGCGAGCTGCTGCGCCGCTGCGGGGTGCCCGCGCTGACGCTGGACGAGCTGGCCGGGGCCTCGATGATGATCCGGCACATGGTCACCATGGCCAGGCCCGACCGGCTGGTGGAGGACGGCGACGAACTCGGGCTGCCCGGCTGGGACCTGCGGGCCGTCTGGACGCCCGGCCACTCGCCCGGCCACCTGTGCTTCGTCTCGCCCGCGCGCGGGGTGTTGTTCTCCGGCGACCACGTGCTGGCCAAGATCACGCCGATGGTGGCCGTGCACCCGCAGTCCGGCCCCAACCCGCTTGCCGACTATCTCGACTCGCTGGCCGCCGTACGCAAGCTGGACGTCGAGGAGGTGCTGCCCGCGCACGAATACCGGTTCCTGGAGCTGGCCGAGCGGGTCGACAGTGTGATGGCGCACCACGACGAGCGGCTGGCCGAGATCGAGCGGGCGGTGGCCGCGCTCGACGGGGCCGCCTGCTGGGACCTCGCCACCCGGCTGACCTGGTCGCGGCCGTGGGAGACCATTCCGCCGTTCATGCGGCGCGCGGCCAACAACGAGACGCTCGCGCACCTGGCGTGGCTGGAGGCCAGGGGACGGGTGCGCCGGGTGGCGGGCGAGCCGGATTTGTGGTTCCCGGCCTGACGACCGGCGCTTGCGGGCGCGGGGACCTGGGGCGGGTTATCGTACTCGTACTAGAATGTTGTTCTCCTGCCTGGGAGGTTCGATGCTTCGGTTCGATGACAGGGTCGCGATCATCACGGGGGCGGGGCACGGCCTCGGCAGGTCGCACGCGCTGCTGCTGGCCGAGCGCGGGGCCAAGGTCGTGGTCAACGACCTCGGCGGCGCGCTCGACGGCACCGGCGCCTCCACCGGGCCCGCCGGGGAGGTGGCCGAGCTCATCACGAAGAACGGCGGCCAGGCCGTCGCCAGCACCGACGACGTCGCCACGCCCGAGGGCGCCAGGGCCATCGTGCAGAGCGCGGTCGACGCGTTCGGCAAGGTCGACATCGTCGTCAACAACGCGGGCATCCTGCGCGACAAGTCGCTCGGCAAGATGACGGTCGAGGACTTCGACGGGGTTCTCGCCGTGCACGTACGCGGCTCGTTCCTGGTCAGCCACGCCGCCTACCCGCTGATGAAGGCGGCCGGCTACGGACGCATCGTCAACACCTCCAGCCCGGCCGGCCTGTTCGGCAACTTCGGCCAGGCCAACTACTCGACCGCGAAGATGGGCCTGGTCGGCCTGACCAAGACCCTGGGCATCGAGGGCGCGCGCAACGGTATCAAGGCCAACGCCATCGCCCCCATCGCGTGGACCAGGATGACCGAGGCGCTGCTGCCCGCCGAGTTCGAGGCCAAGTTCACGCCGGAGCGGGTGAGCGCGTTGGTGGCGTGTCTCGTGCACGACTCGTGCGAGGTCAGCGGCGAGGTGTTCAGCGTCGGCGGCGGCCGGGTGGCGCGGGTGTTCGTGGCCGAGGGGCCGGGCTGGAAGACGGACGACCTCACGCCGGAGGCGATCGTCGGCAACTGGGACGCGATCATGGCCGAGCAGCCGTACGTGCTCACCGCGAGTGATTCGATGAAGGCCATGCTCTAGACGCGCGCGGCGCTTCCGAGCCGGTCCTCGCCTGCGGCGGGGGCCGGTCTCGTCGTTCGGGGGTCATCAGACGAATGCCTAAATGTCGGGAATGAGGGCTAAAGGGCAGGCTTTGTTCGATCTTCGGCGGAAGTTGCGGGGGTTTGGGCGACCCATACTCTTGATTTGCCGCATCAGTGATCTTATTGTCGCCACATGACCCCCCAGCCGGGCTCCGCCGGCGACGTGCTGACGCTGATCAGCGCCGGATCGGCGACCACCCGTTCCGACCTCGCGCGGCTCACCGGCCTGGCCAGATCCACGATCTCGCAGCGGGTCGACGCCCTGATCGAGCGCGGCCTGGTGGAGGAGACCGAGAACGGCGAGTCCACCGGCGGAAGACCGCCGCGGCAACTGCGCCTGCACACCGAGGACCACGCCTTCGCCGGCGTCGACCTCGGCGCCACGCACTGCCGGGTCGCGCTGATGGACATCTCCGGCAACGTGCTCGCGGAGTGCGAGGACTCGATGCTGATCGGCGAGGGTCCCGAGAAGGTGCTCGCCCACGTCGACCAGCGGCTCGACCGGCTGCTCGGCACCGCGGGACGGCCCAGGTCCGCTCTGCGCGCCATCGGCATCGGGGTTCCGGGACCCGTCGAGTTCGCCACCGGCCGCCCGAACAACCCGCCGATCATGCCCGGCTGGAACGACTACCCCGTCCCCGACTACTTCGACGGGGTGGAGGTGCTGGTCGACAACGACGTCAACGTGATGGCGCTCGGCGAGCACCGCAACTCCTTCGCCGACGCGGGCCACCTGCTGTTCGTCAAGGTCGGCACCGGCATCGGCTGCGGCATCGTGGCCCAGGGCCGGCTGCACAGGGGCGCGCAGGGTTCCGCGGGCGACATCGGCCACATCAGGGTCAGCGGCCACGAGGACGCCGGCTGCCGGTGCGGCAACAGCGCCTGCCTGGAGGCCGTGGCCGGCGGCGCCGCCATCGCCAGGCGACTGACCGAGCTCGGCCTCGCCGCCGAGACCGGGGCCGACGTCGTGGCACTGGTGCAGGCGGGCAACACGCAGGCGCTGAGGCTGGTCAGAGAGGCGGGCCGGCTCATCGGCGAGGTGCTGGCCAGCCTGGTCAACTTCTTCAACCCCGAGGTCATCGTCATCGGCGGCGCGTTGTCTCGCGTGCACGAGCACCTGCTCGCAGGGATCAGGGAGACGGTCTACCGCAGATCACTCCCGCTGGCCACGCACCACCTGTCGATCACCCCCAGCCGTACGGGTATCAACGCGGCCGTGCTCGGCGCCGGGATGCTCGCCATCGAACACTACCTGTCACCCGACAACATCAACCGCATTGTCAACGCCTGAGCAGTACGCCCCCACAAGAACGCTGAAAGGGATCTCCGATGCTGGTCATGAAGGGCATCGTCAAACAGTTCCCAGGCGTGCGCGCGCTGGACGGGGTCGACCTGGACGTACGGGCGGGCGAGGTGCACTGCCTGCTCGGCCAGAACGGCGCCGGCAAGTCCACCTTGATCAAGGTGCTGGCCGGGGTGCACCAGCCCGACGCGGGCACGATCGTGTTCAACGACGCCGAGGTGCGGCCGGGCAGCCCGATCGACGCCATCAGGCTCGGCTTCGCCACCATCTACCAGGAGCTCGACCTGGTCGACGGGCTCAGCGTGGCCGAGAACATCTTCCTCGGCCACGAGCACGCCCGCTTCGGCTTCGTCAACAGGGCGGCCGCCCGGCGCGCGGCCCGCGAGGTGCTCGAACGGCTCGGCCACGGCGAGATCCGCCCGTCGGCCGAGGTCGGCCGGCTCTCGCCGGCGGCCAAGCAGGTCGTCTCGATGGCCCGCGCGCTCTCCCACGACGCCCGCCTCATCATCATGGACGAGCCGTCGGCGGCCCTCGCCCACGACGAGGTCGCCAACCTCTTCCGCATCATCCGCGAGCTCACCGCCCAGGGCGTGGCCGTGGTCTACATCTCCCACCGGCTGGAGGAGATCCGCGAGATCGGCGACCGGGTCACCGTGCTGAAGGACGGGCGTACGGTGGCCGTCGGGCTGTCCGCCCGCGACACCCCCACCAGCCAGATCGTCTCCCTCATGACCGGCAGGAACGTCGAATACGTCTTCCCCGCCAAGGCGGACAGGGCGCCGGGTGATGAGGTGCTCAGGGTCGAAGGCCTGAGCTCGCCGGGCGTCTTCTCCGACGTCTCGTTCACCGTACGGGCCGGCGAGATCGTCGGGCTGGCCGGGCTCGTCGGCTCAGGGCGGTCGGAGATCCTCGAAGCCGTGTACGGCGCGCGCCCCGCCACCGGCCGGGTGGTACTCGACGGGCAGGAGGTACGCCGCAGCGTCGTCGGCACCGTACGGCACGGCATGGGCCTGGCGCCCGAGGAGCGCAAGGCCCAGGCGCTGCTCCTCGACCAGAGCGTCACCGCGAACATCACCCTCGGCAGCCTGCCGGGGTTCGCCCGGTTCGGCTGGCTCGACCGCAAACACGAGCGCGAGGAGGCCAAGAGGCTGGCGGAGATGCTCGACATCCGGCCACCCGACCCCGAACGCCCGATCCGGACTCTTTCGGGCGGCAACCAGCAGAAGGCCGTGCTCGCCCGGTGGCTGCTCGGCAGCCGCAAGCTGCTCCTGCTGGACGAGCCCACCAGAGGCGTGGACGTGGGCGCCAGGGCCGAACTGTACGCGGTGATCCGCAACCTGGCAGAGGAGGGCATCGGCGTGCTGCTGGTCTCCAGCGAGGTCCCCGAGGTGCTCGGCCTGGCCGATCGGGTGCTGGTGCTGCGCGAGGGGACCGTCATCCACGAGGGCGACGCCGCCGGGCTGGACGAGCACGGCGTACTCGACATGATCATGAATGGGAGGGCGGCGTGATGAGCGAGCCCACGAAAGCGCAGACGCTCTCGGCCGCGGGAGGCGGCGGGCCGTCGCGCCGGGGCATCCCCGGCCTGGGATCGCTGGGCGGCGTCGGCGAGATGCGGCATCTCGGACTGCTCGGCGCGCTGGCGCTGCTGGTCGTCGTCGGCCTGGTCACCAGGCCGGAGAACTTCGCCACCGCCTCCAACCTGGTCAGCATCCTGTCCCTGGCCGCCACGATCGGCGTGATCACGGTCGGGGCCACGTTCGTGATCATCGGTGGCGGCATCGACCTGTCGGTGGGCGCGGTCATGGCGCTGGCCTCGGTCTGGGCGACGACGGTGGCCACGCAGTCGTACGGTCCGGTGACCATGGCGATCTGCGCGATGCTCGTCGGCACCGGGGCGGGGCTGGTCAACGGGCTGCTCATCGCCTACGGGCGGCTCGTGCCGTTCATCGCCACGCTGGCCATGCTCGTCGCCGCCCGCGGGCTGGCGCAGCGCATGTCCGACCGCAAGACGCAGATCATCGACGCCGACAACACCGCCGTGGTGGAGTTGTCGACCACCCGCGTGCTGGGCATCCCGCTGCTGGTCTACATCTTCGCGCTCGTCGTGGTGCTCGGCTGGGTCGTGCTCAACCGCACGACGTTCGGGCGGCGCACCTACGCGGTGGGGGGCAACCCCGAGGCGGCCAGGCTCGCCGGCATCGACGTGCGCAGGCACACGATGCTGCTCTACGCCCTGTCGGGGCTGTGCTGCGGCATCGCCGCCATCCTCATCATGGCCCGTACGACGACGGGCTCGTCCACCCACGGGGACCTGTACGAACTGGACGCCATCGCCGCAGTGATCATCGGCGGCACGCTGCTCACCGGGGGCCGGGGCACGATCATGGGCTCGATCCTGGGCCTGCTGATCTTCACGCTCATCACCAACCTGTTCATTCTCAACGGCCTCAACACCAGCGACCAGCTGATCGCGAAGGGCCTGATCATCGTCGCCGCCGTCCTTCTCCAGCGGCGGAATCTGAAGGAGAGAGCACCATGAGTGACAAAGTCGCGCGCAGGGGATTCCTCGTCGGCGGAGCCGCGCTCTTAGCGGCGGGCTGCACCAGCAACGAGCCCGAGGCCGCGCCCTCCAGCGCGGCCGCCGTGCCCGCCCCCGCGGCGAGCGGCAACGACGAGCCGGGCCAGAAGGTGGTGATCGGGTTCTCGGCGCCGGCCGCCGACCACGGGTGGATCGCGGCCATCGCCAAGAACGCCGAGGCCACCGCGAAGCAGTATTCCGACGTCGAGTTCAAGCCGGTCGAGCCGACGAACGACATCAACCAGCAGATCTCCGCGGTCGAGTCGCTCATCGCGGCCAAGGTGAACGTGCTGGTGATCCTGCCGAACGACGGCCAGCAGCTCAACCAGGTCGCGCTGCAGGCCACCGAGGCGGGCATCCCCGTCGTCAACCTCGACCGCGTCTTCCCCGACAAGCTGGCCTACCGCACGTGGGTCGGCGGCGACAACTACGGCATGGGCGTGGCGGCCGGGCACTTCATCGGCGAGCAGCTCAAGGACAAGGGCGTGTCGGACCCGGTGATCGTCGAGATCCAGGGCATCGCCACGCTGCCGCTGACCCAGGACCGCACCAAGGGCTTCGCCGACGCGCTCAAGACGTACGGGTTCAGCGTCACCGCCAAGCAGGACGCGCAGTTCACCGTGGAGACCGGAAACGAGGTGGCCACGTCGCTGCTGCAGGCGCACAAGAAGATCGACGCGCTGTGGAACCACGACGACGACCAGGGCGTCGGCGTGCTCGCCGCCATCAAGGAGGCCAACAGGGACGAGTTCATCATGGTCGGCGGGGCGGGCTCGCTGAACGCGATGAAGGAGATCCAGTCGAACACCTCGGTGCTGAAGGCCACCGTCACCTACAGCCCGACGATGGCCTCGTCGGCGATCAAACTGGCGCGTCTGATAGCACAGGGTAAGGGCATGAGTGACCTGGTGGAGAACCAGGTGCCGCAGTCCATCACACTCGCGTCCGAGACCATCACCAAGGAGAACGTCGAGAACTACATGTCGCTCGGCTTCGAATCCTGATCGGGGGTTGCATGTCAGACAGAACCACCATCGGCGTGGGCATGGTCGGCTACGCCTTCATGGGCCGCGTCCACTCGCAGGCCTGGCGGAGTGTGGGGGCCTTCTTCGACCTGCCGCTGGCGCCGCGCATGGCGGTGCTCGCGGGCAGGTCGAAGGAGCGCACCGAGGCGGCCGCCGCGCAGCTCGGCTGGGACGCCGTCGAGACGGACTGGAGAGAGCTGGTCAAGCGGGACGACGTGCAGATCGTCGACATCTGCACGCCGGGCGACTCGCACGCCGAGATCGCCCTGGCCGCGCTGGAGGCCGGCAAGCACGTGCTCTGCGAGAAGCCGCTGGCCAACACCGTCGCCGAGGCCGAGGCCATGGTGCGAGCCGCCGAGGCCGCGCCGGGCAAGAGCATGGTGGCCTTCAACTACCGGCGGGTGCCCGCTGTCGCGCTCGCCCGCCGCTACGTCGAGGAGGGCAGGCTCGGCGAGATCAGGCACGTGCGGGCTCAATACCTGCAGGACTGGATCGTCGACCCGGAGTTTCCGCTGGTCTGGCGGTTGCAGAAGGACAAGGCGGGGGCCGGCGCGCTCGGTGACATCGGCTCCCACATCGTCGACGCCGCCCAGTTCATCACCGGGCAGAACGTGGTGGGCGTGTCCGCGCTGACGGAGACGTTCATCAAGGAGCGTCCGCTGGCCGCCGAGTCGGCCGGGCTCGGCGCGACAGGAACCTCCGCCACGGGGCAGGTCACCGTCGACGACGCCGCCCTGTTCATCGGCCGGCTCTCCGGCGGCGCGGTGGCCTCGTTCGAGGCCACCCGCTTCGCCACCGGGCGCAAGAACGCCATGCGCATCGAGATCAACGGCTCGCACGGCAGCCTCGCCTTCGACTTCGAGGCCATGAACGAGTTGTGGTTCAGCGCGGGCGGAGGCGGTTTCGAGCGCATCCTCGTCACCGAGCCCGACCACCCCTACGTGGGCGCCTGGTGGCCGCCCGGGCACGGGCTCGGCTACGAGCACACCTTCACCCACGAGGTCAAGGACTTCCTGGAGGCGATCGCCACCGGAGCCGACCCCACGCCGTCGTTCGCCGACGGGCTGCGGGTGCAACGGGTGCTGGCGGCGGTCGAGCAGAGCGCGGCTGAGAGCAGCCGCTACACGAACGTGGAGGACTGACTCATGCGACCCGTCACGCTGTTCACCGGACAGTGGGCCGACCTGCCGTTCGAGGAGGTGTGCCGGCTGGCGGCGGAGTGGGGTTACGACGGTCTGGAGATCGCCTGCTCCGGCGATCACTTCGACGTCGCCCAGGCCGTGGCCGACCCGTCGTACGTCGAGCAGAAACGCGCCCAGCTCGACAAGCACGGCCTGAAGGTCTGGACGATCTCCAACCACCTGGTCGGCCAGGCCGTCTGCGACCTCATCGACGAGCGCCACAGGGCCATCCTGCCCGCCCGCATCTGGGGCGAGGGCGACCCCGAGTCGGTGCGTCAGGCCGCCGCCGAGGACATGAAGAACACCGCGCGCGCCGCGGCGCTGCTCGGCGTGAACACGGTGGTCGGCTTCACCGGCTCGTCGATCTGGCACACCGTCGCCATGTTCCCGCCGACGCCGGCGTCGATGGTGGAGGCCGGCTACCAGGACTTCGCCGACCGCTGGAACCCCATCCTCGACGTCTTCGACGAGGTCGGCGTACGTTTCGCGCACGAGATCCACCCGAGCGAGATCGCCTACGACTACTACACGACCCAGCGCACGCTGGAGGCCATCGGCCACCGGCCGGCGTTCGGGCTCAACTGGGACCCGTCGCACATGGTGTGGCAGGACCTCGACCCGGTGGCGTTCATCCTCGACTTCAAGGACCGCATCTACCACGTCGACTGCAAGGACACGCGCATGCGCGTCGGCGACGGCCGCAAGGGCCGCATGTCCTCGCACCTGCCGTGGGCCGACATGCGGCGCGGCTGGGACTTCGTCTCCACGGGCCGGGGCGACGTGCCGTGGGAGGACTGCTTCCGCGCGCTCAACTCCATCGGCTACGACGGCCCGATCTCGATCGAGTGGGAGGACGCCGGCATGGACCGGCTCGACGGGGCCAAGGAGGCGCTGAGCTATATCCGCACGCTGAACTCCATCACCCCGCCCGCCACGGCCTTCGACGCCGCCTTCTCCACCGAGTAGCGCCCCCGCGCGGCGCGCCACCGGTCTCGGCCGGCGCGCCGCGCCTGCCGCTGGACGCGGAGCTCGTCCCGCCTCCACCGGAACACCTCCACCCGTTCACCGGGTAACGGACCACACGGTTGTCACCCTGCTCCGCCTGACTCCCCCCGCGAGTCTCCCCGATCGGTCTGGTGCTGCTCACCCGATCGGATGCCCATATCGGCGGCCTGACCGCGTACAGGCACGCCGGAGAAGGGTCTCGCTGGGACACCCGGACTGTCCTGAATCGAGGGATTTCTGTCCTGGCATTCTGCCGCAGCGGCCCGCCGCCATCGGTAAGGTCTTTGTCACGCACTGGTCATGACATTTGTCTGGATGGCGCGGCCTCTGTGTCGATGTGGCCGGCTAAAGGCCGGCAGGAGTTTTCTGTAATTCCGAACGAAAGGCCTGGCGATGCCTCGGCCGGACTTTCTGCGTGCGCGCAGGACGGAAAGGGTGTTCATGAAGAAGGTTGTGGTCGGCTCTTTGCTTGCGGCGGTGGCCGTGGTGGGGGCGCCTGGGGTTGCGGCGGTGCAGGCCGATTCCCGGTCGTCGTCGGCTGGGGGGTACTTCTACCTTTATGAGCATGACAACTACAAGGGTGGCTATGCCCGTTTCAAGACAGGTGACGGTGACCTGAGGAACAACCGATGGATCGGCACCAACCGGTCGGTCAACAACGGTGCGAGTTCGATGAAGAACCAGACCAGATACTACGTTCACCTGGGCGAGACAGGCGCTGCATCGTCGGGCTATGCCGCCAGGCCGTACTCCGTGGACTCCGATCTGACGAAGAACTCCGGTAAGCCGTCCTACGACAACCGCGCCAGCAGCATCGCCTTCCGCAATTACGGATGAGGAATAGCGTTTACTGGCCGGGCGAGGTCCGGCCCGTAACGGAAAGGACGTTCATGAAGAAGGTTTTGGTCGGCTCTTTGCTTGCGGCGGTGGCCGTGGTGGGGGCGCCTGGGGTTGCAGCGGTGCAGGCCGATTCCCGGTCGTCGGCTGCGCGGTACCTCTACCTTTATGAGCATGACAACTTCAAGGGCGGCTGGCAGCGTTTCAGCAAGAACGACGCTAACCTGGCCACCAACACGTGGCGCGGCACCTACCGGTCCGTCCTTAACGGTGCCAGTTCCATGAAGAACACCTCCGGAAGCAAGGTCACGCTGTACAGCGGCGGGGGCTACTCGGGCTCGTCCTACAGTGCGCGGCCGTACTCCTCTGACGCTGACCTGACGAAGAACTCCGGCAACCCGTCGTTCGACAACACGGCCGAATCGTTCAAGTTCGGCTAGGGCCGTGTGAATCGTGCATGAAAGCGGGCCCGTTCCTTCCCCATCGGACGGGCCCGCTCCGGCGCCATCAAGGAGTTTCGGATGTATTGGCGTTCGGTGACGGCTGTCTGTTGTGCGCTGCTCCTCGCCGGGTGCGGTGACCAGGGCCGCGGGGGTGGGGTGGTGGCCCGTCTGGCTGCCGGTCCCGAGGCCAGGGCGCTGCGCCTGCCGCTGGACGCGTACAGGTTGAGTGCTGATGAGTCCGCCATGCTGGACCATGCCGCGGACACGCTGGTCGAGATCTGCATGCGCGGCAAGGGCGTGCCCTGGACCAGGTTGCCCCGTTTCCGGGTCGATGACGCTTTTCACCGCAGGCGGTACGGGGTCATCGAGGAGGAGGCCGCGAAGCGGTTCGGCTACCACCTTGTGCGTGACCCGTCGGAACTGCGGAAAGAGCAGGCCTGGCAGGCGCGCGACGACAAGCTCACCTCGGAGGAGCACGTCGCCGCCTACGGCGAGGACGGCAAGAGCGGCTGTATGAGGGACGGCTACGTCCGGGTCAACCAAGGAGCCGCCGAAGGAGAAAGCCCCGCGCTGAGAAGGCTCGACCAGGAGTCCTATGACGCCTCCGCGAAGCATCCGGACGTGCTCTCCGCGTCTCGGAAGTGGAGCGCGTGCATGCGGGAGCAGGGATTCTCCTACCGCGATCCGACCCAGGCGGTGGGTGATCCCCGGTGGCGGACTCCCGCTCCGACCGGCGACGAGATCCGCACCGCCGGCGCCGACGTACGGTGCAAGAAGCTCTCGAACCTGGTCGCCGTCTGGTCAGAGGTGGAACGGGAGCTGCAGGAACGCGGCCTGCGAGAGCACCACGATCAATTCGCGGCTCTCGCGGACGGAAAGTCCCGGTGGCTGGCGGATGCCAAGTCCATCATCTCCCGGAGTCTTCAGAACCGCCGGTAGACGATCGGCTGGGCCGCGATGCCCATTCGCCTGGAAATCGGCCAGGACGAAGCTGCGGAAAGTGGGCCGGAAGAGCACACGGTTCTCACCCGCCGCGGCCTGAACCCCCGTGCGATCCTTCCGATCAGCCTGGGTGCTCCTCACCCGATCGGACGCCCACATCCGCGGCCTGACGGCGTACAGGTACGCCGGAGACGCCGGGTCGCCCGAGGCCCGACAGGGGATCGACGCGTGGCTCCGCATGTTCCTGGCGGCGACCGTGACCGCTGCTGAGCAAGCCGAAAGGTTCGGCGAGCACCCGCTGGGCCACCCGCGAATCGCGCCGGCCCGCATCGTGCCCGCCAGCCCTCAACGGTGAAGGGCCGGGCGGGGTCGTCAGTCCATGATGACGATCTGGCGCAGGACCTCGCCGCCGCGCAGGGCCGCGACCGCGTCGTTCAGGTCGGCCAGGCGGATGCGTGAGCTGATCAGGGATTCCAGGTCGAGCTTGCCGGCCTTGTGGAGCTTGGCGAAATAGGGGAAGTCGCGGCGTACGTCCGCCTCGCCGTACAGGCTGGACAGCAGGTTCTTGCCCTCGAACAGCAGGTTGAACGCGGAGATCGAGACCATGTCGTCGGCCGCGCCCGCCCCGACCACGACGACGTCGCCGCCCGCCCGCGTGACCTGCCAGGCGCTCTGGATCGTGGCCGCCTTGCCGACGACCTCGAACCCGTAGTCGAAGCCCGCGCCCCCGGTGAGCTCGCCGACCGCCTCGGGGACCTGCTCGGGCGTCACCGCGTGCGTGGCCCCGACCTTCCTGGCCAGCTCGTGCTTGGACTTCAGCGGGTCGACCGCGAGGATCGTGCGCGCGCCGGAGAGCCGGGCGCCCTGGATGACCGACAGGCCGACGCCGCCGCAGCCGATCACCGCGACCGTGGAGCCGGGCCGGACCTTGGCGGTGTTGATCGCGGCGCCCACACCGGTCGTGATGCCGCAGCCGATCAGGGCCGCCGCCTCCCATGACACGTCGTCGTCGATCTTGATGGCGCCCTGCCACGGGACGATGATCTCCTCGGCCCAGGTGCCGCATCCCGCCATCCCGAACACCGTCGCCTCGTCGCCGCCGAGCCGGAAGTTGCCCTTGCTGAAGGACTCGATGACGTACTTCATGCACAGGTACGGCTGGCCGCCCACGCACAGGTCGCACTCCTGGCAGGCCGGGCGCCAGCTGATGACGACGTGGTCGCCCGGCTTGACGGAGGTGACGTGCTCGCCCACCTCGACCACCTCGCCCGCGCCCTCGTGGCCGGGGACGAGCGGCACGGGCTGCGGGAGCACGCCGGTCATGGCCGACAGGTCCGAGTGGCAGACCCCCGTCGCCCTGACGCGCACGCGTACGTCCGACGGCCCGACGGGGGCCAGGGTGACGTCGTCGCGGATGTCGAGCTTGTCGTTGCCTACGGCGTGCAGGATCGCGGCGCGCATGTGGAGCTCCTCCTCGGTGGGACGGGTGGGGGTGCTTGAGGGTGGTGAACCCCGTCGGGCTATTCCTCCAGCGAAAGGGCGGCCTTGGGGCAGGACCTGACCGCGTGGCGGACGCGGTCCCGCATCTCGGGCGGTGGTTCGGGCAGCAGGATGTGCAGCTGGTCGTCGTCGTCCACCTCGAAGACGTCGGGGGCGAGCCCCATGCACACGGCGTTGGCCTCGCAGACCAGCTCGTCAACGGTCACTTTCATGCGAGCCTCCTGTGGTCCCATGAGACCACTTTGGTGCGCTCGACGACGTACGCAACCCGTTTGAGCCCGGTTTTCTCGACGTACGGGCGCAGCAGCTCGTCCGGCACGCCGGGCGTCGTCCTGCGGGCGACCATCATGCCGACGTCCATGACGCGGTCGCGGTCGTCGAGCCGCCCGGCCCTGCCGTAGACCAGGACGCCGCGCAGCTCGTCGTAGGCGTCGCCGGTCTCCACGAGGCAGGTCACCCGGGGGTCGCGGGCGAGGTTGCGGGCCTTCTGCGACTTGGCGTAGGTCCAGAAGGCGATGCGTCCCTCGGAGAGCCCGTAGAACATCGTCACCAGATGCGGCGTGCCGTCCCTGTTGACGGTGGCCAGCTGCAGCTTGCGTGCGGCCTCGAGGAAGGAGGTGACGTCGTCGTCGGACATCGCGATGCGAGCGCGCTGATTCACGAAGCCAAGTAGAACAGGGTGCAGAAGTACCGGGCAAGAGCCCGACGGAATGTTGTTCGGTTCGGCTAGGGTGCATGCCTATGACCATGCCGTCGGAGCTGCTCCACGCGGCTGAGCGCGCCAAAGGATTCATGCCGCCCGAGGAAGGGAGCGCCCTCTTCGAGACGGCCCTGCGCTACGGCCCGCTCGGCCCCATCTGCGAGATCGGCACCTACTGCGGCAAGTCGGCGATCTACCTCGGGGCGGCGGCCAGGCAGGCCGGGTCCGTGGTCGTCACCGTCGACCACCACCGCGGCTCCGAGGAGATCCAGCCCGGCTGGGCACACCACGACCCGGCGCTGGTCGACCCCCGGTTCGGGAAGATGGACTCGTTGCCGGTGTTCAGGGCCACGATCGCGGCGGCTGGCCTCGAGGAGGAAGTGATCGCGGTCGTCGGCAGGTCCGAGCGGGTCGCCGCGCTCTGGAACACCCCGCTCGGCATGGTGTTCATCGACGGCGGCCACTCCGACGAGCCGGTGACCCTCGACTACGAGGGCTGGGCGCCGCACGTCATGGAGGGCGGCGCGCTGGCGTTCCACGACGTCCACCCCGACCCGGCCGACGGAGGGCAGGGCCCTTACCGCGTCTACCGGCGCGCGCTGGAGTCGGGCGCGTTCGCCGAGGTGGCGGTGCACGGCTCGCTCCGCGTGCTGGAGCGCGTCGGCCAGGGGATCTAGACGCGCGATCGTGCGTCCGGCGCGCCGGCGCCGGCGCCTTCGCCGACGCGCGTCTCGGGCGTCGTGAGCGCCACCGCCAGCGCCACGAGGGCGACGACGAGCAGGTAGTAGCCCGGCGACACCGGCGTGCCCGTGGAGTTGACCAGCCACGTGGAGACGAGCGGCGCCGTCCCGCCGAAGAGCGCGAGCGCCGCGTTGTAGCTGATGCCGGCGCCCGTGACGCGGGTCGCCGAAGGGAGCAGCTCCACGAAGAAGGTGTAGCTGGCCCCTCCGTACGCGCACAGCGCCGCGGCGAGCAGGAGTTGCCCGGCCACGGCTGAGGCCAGGGACCCACTCGTGACCAGGAGGAACGCGGGCAGGCTGACCACCGCGACCGCAGCGGCGCCGGCGACCAGCATGGGCTTGCGGCCGTACGCGTCGGAGAGCCTGCCGCCGATCGGCAGCAGCACCGAGAAGGACAGCAGCGCGACGGCGTTGGCCACGAGCGACTCCAGCAGGCTCAGCCCCACGACCGTCCGGAGGTAGGTGACGAAATAGCCCACCAGGACGTAGAAGCCGAGTCCGGACAGCGCCATGACGGCGAAGATCTGGCCCAGCCGGGTCCAGTTGCCGCGCAGGCTGCCGCGCACCGGGTGGCGTTCGAGCGCGTCGTCCCGTGCGAGCTCCTGGAAGACCGGGCTCTCCTCTGTACGCCTGCGGATGTACATACCGATCAGGGAGAGCGGCAAGGCGACCAGGAACGGCACCCGCCAGCCCCACGAGTCGTACGCCGCTTCGGACAGTGCTCCGGAGACCGCCATGATGAACACGAGGGCGAGCACGGACGCCGCCCCCGTGGCCGCGACCGAGACAGCGACCCAGGTGCCGCGGCGCTCGGAGGGGGCGTGTTCGAGCACGAACGAGGGCGCGCCGACCGCCTCACCGCCCGCTGAGAACCCCTGCGCCAGCCGGCAGGCGACGAGCAGGACGGGCGCCACGGTCCCGGCGGCCGCATACGTCGGCAGGGTTCCGATCAGCGCGGTCGCCACGCCCATGCACGTGAGCGTCGCGTAGAGGGCGGCCCGCCGCCCGGCGCGGTCGGCCAGCGCGCCGAAGAACACGCCTCCGAGCGGCCGGGCCACGAACGCGACACCGTACACGGCGAAGACCGACAGAAGGCTCGCCACCGGGCTCGCGCCAGGGAAGAACGCCTCGGCGACGGCGACGGCCGAGAAACCGTAGATCGCGAAGTCGTAGAACTCGACGAACTGGCCCGTACCGGCGCCGAGCAGCACCCGGCGTTGCGCCGCGGTCGTGCCACCGGGGCTGATGAAGTCGCGCATCAAAAGGGGGGATGTTTCCTTCCGGGCTGGTGGTCGGCCCGAGAAGGCTAGCGCGCGTGCAGGCCGGTGGTCAGCCCGGACAGGCCGGTTGCGTGCCGGTGGTCGGTCCGGGCAGGCCGGAGCTCGCGCCGGAAGTCAGGTGCGCAGGCGGCGGGTCCAGGAACGGCGGGTCTGCGCCTGCCAGCCGCGGTAGTCCTCGTGCGTGCGTGCTTCGTGCCCGAGCGCGATGAGCGCCCGGTCGGTCCACGAGGCCGCCTCCTCCGGGTCGGTGCCGGCCAGGATCGCCACGGCCTGGGCGGCGTGGCCGGGCAGCAGGCCCGAGCGCAGCCGCGCGGCCACGGCGAACGCGCATCCCTGCGCCAGGTGTGCCCGGAACCCGTCGGCGCCCGCGTGCTCGGTCAGCCACCACAACTCGTCGTTCTCGGCGCCGCCCGTGTACGTGGCGGCGAACCCGACGCCGCTCCACAGGTCGGCCCGCCGTCCCGCCGGGAACCGGGCGATCCTGGCGGCGAGGTCGCCGGCCGAGGCGCCGTCGTGGTACCACAGCAGCCGTCCCAGCCCTTGGTCGAACACGGCGCCGTGGGCCCTGGTGAGCACATCGGGCATCGTGCGGTCGCCCACCATCCGGTCGGCCCTCGCCAGGCTCCACTGGAACCCGAACCCGTCGACGGCCAGCCAGCGCAGCAGCGGGTGCGCGCGCCGGGCGCCGCGTACGGGGCGCAGCCGCAGGAGCGCGTACCCGCGGCCGGCACCGAGGTAGGCGGCGTGGCGGTGGTGCTGGGCGGGGCCGGCCAGTAGCTCGTGAAGGCGCCGGCCCCGGGTCAGCGTGAGAAGGTCGAGTACGGTGCAGGCGGCGGCGGCCCCTTCGTAGCCGAAGGGCCGCAGCTCGGCCGCGACTTCCTCAATCTTCTCGACTTCTCGCGACATCACCGCGTTGAAGCCGAAGACATACGACTTTTCGGCATCGGTGAACTCTGTCGGAGAAGCTCCATCTCTGAGCCGGAACCTTCGCCGGCCCAGATCGGACTCCTGCGGATCCTTGGCCAGGAACCGCCGCCATCCCCGCGCCTGGGAAAGTGTCGGCTCGGTCCTGACCTGATCCAAGAACGTTGTTGTGCCCGTGTCGCCCACGCTTCCCCCGAAGACGTCTCGTACCGGCCACTGAAGAAGCTAGTTACCTCATTGCGCCTTTCACCGGCGGCGCACCGGATTTCCCCGGCAAAGAACCCGCAAAAGCCCTTGTGGACCGGCGAAGTACCAGGTCAGACGCCTTCGCCCGAACGTCCCTCCGGCACCGGGGGAGGCAGGCGGCGTCCCGTACCGGCTGCGCATCCGCAGACGTCCGGGTCGAACACGGATGTTCCGGCGATGTCACGGAACAGCCCGGATCCCGGCGAGAGACCCATCAGCGCGTCGGCCGCGAGGACGACCGCCGCCGCGGTGTACCCGGACCGCTCGTGCGGGAAGTGCCTGCGGTTGGCGTACTGCCACCCCGTCCAGTACGAGCCGTCCTCGTGGCGCAGGTGTTGCACGTCGGCGAACAACGCCGCCGCCCGCTCCCGGTCGCCCAGGGCGTCGAGCGCCAGCACCAGCTCGCACGTCTCCGCCCCCGTCACCCACGGCTGGTCGGACACGCAGCGGATGCCGAGCCCCGGCACCACGAACGTCGCCCACTCGCGCTCCAGCAGTTCGTACGCCTGCCGCCCGCGCACCGCGCCGCCCAGCACGGGGTAGTACCAGTCCATCGAGAAGCGGCTCTTGTCGGCGAACGCCTCGGGATGCGCCGCCAGCACGTGCGCCAGCCGGTCGGCTGCCAGCTCCCAGTGGGGCTGCGGGTCGCCCAGCCGGTCGGCCAGCAGCACGCCGCAGCGCAGCCCCTGGTGGATGGAGGAACACCCGGTGAGCAGCGCGTACGCCGACGGCTTGCCCTGCGCGTCGCGCTCCCAGACGATCTCGCCCCGCTCGGTCTGCAGCCCCGCCACGTAGTCGAGCGCGGCCTTGACCATGGGCCAGCTCTCCTCGGTGAGACGCCGGTCCCCGGTGACGAGATGGTGGTGCCAGACGCCGGCGGCGACGTAGGCGGCGTGGTTGGTCTCGCCGCCCAGCTCGGTGGGCTCGCCGCCGACCAGCTTCATCGGCCATGAGCCGTCGGCGCGCTGGTGGCGGGCCAGCCAGGCGTAGCCGCGGCGTACCGGCTCGGCCAGCCCGGCGACGGACATCGCCATCAGGCACTCGATGTGGTTCCACGCGTCGACGTGACCTTCCGGCCACGGCACGCCGCCGTCGTCCTGCTGCATGGCCGCGATGCTCTCGGCCGTACGCACGACCTCCGCGTGGGAGATCATGGCTTCCGGACGTAGAGGACCACGCTCTTGCCGATGACCGGGTTGAGCACGGCCTCGGCGATCCTGGTGGCGGCGGGGCGTTTCATGATGTCCCAGACCAGCAGTTCGTGGTAGGCCTTGGCGAGCGGATGGTCGTCGTTGTCGACGCCGACCGCGCACTTGATCCACCAGTAGGGCGCGTGCAGGCCGTGGGCGTGGTGGTGGGGGCCGATCACGAACCCGGTGGATTTCAGCTTGGCCGACAGCTCCGCCAGCGTGTAGATGCGCACGTGGCCGCCGGGCGCCGTGTGATAGTCCTCGTCCAGCGCCCAGCAGATGCGCTCGGGCAGGAAGCTCGGCACGGTCACCGCGGCCGTGCCGCCGGGTCGCAGCACGCGGAAGATCTCCCGCATGGCCGCCATGTCGTCGGGGATGTGCTCCAGCACCTCGGCGGCGATGACCCGGTCGAAGACGCCGTCCTCGAACGGCATGTCGAGCGCCGTGCCCCGGACGGTTTCCCCGGTGGCGCCCTCGGGCACCTCGCCCGCCTTGTCCATGGCCGCGAACATGGCCGCCACGCTGTCGAGCTCCGCCTGGTCCATGTCGAACGCGGTTACGTCCGCTCCCCGGCGGAGCACCTCGAAGGCGTGCCTGCCGCCGCCGCAGCCCAGGTCGAGCACGCGTACGCCGGGGCCGACGGGAAGCCGGGCGAAGTCCACGGTGAGCATGGTCGCTTCTCCTCGTGATCGAGTTCGGGGTCAGCTCTCGCGGGCCGCGATGGCCTCTCGGTAGGCCTCGACGGTCCGCTTGGCCACGACGTGCCAGGTGTAGCGCTCCATGACGCGGTCGTATCCGGCTCGGCCGACGCGTTCGCGTTCCTCGGGGGAGTCGTGCAGGCGGCGCAGCACCGCGGCCAGCTCCTCGGCGTCGCCCGGCGGCACCTGTACGGCGGCGTCGCCCACGACCTCGGGCAGCGCGCCCGTACGGCTGGCCACCAGGGGCGTGCCGCAGGCCATGTGCTCGACGGCGGGCAGCGAGAAGCCCTCGTAGAGCGAGGGCACGACGGAGATCTCGGAGGTGGCGATGAGCTCACCCAGCTCGTCGTCGGAGATGCCGTGCACGAAGCGTACGCGGTCCTGCAGCGACAGCTCCTGGACGAGCTGCTCGGTGGGGCCGCCGGGGGTGGGCCTGCTGACGACGGTGAGGTTGACGTCGCGCTCGGTGGCCAGCTTCGCGACGGCCCTGAGCAGCGTGGCGACGCCTTTCATCGGCGAGTCCGCGCTGGCCACCGCCACGATGGATCCTTTGCGCCTGGGCATGCCGGGGCGGGGGTGGAAATAGCGGGTGTCGACGCCGAGGGGGATCAGGCGCATGTTGGCCTGGGGGACGTTGAAGTCGCGGTGGATGTCGGCCAGCGACGACTCGCTGACGGTCAGGATCGGGCTGAGCCGGGGAGCGACGCGGGCCTGCATCTTGACGAAGGCGTACCACCGGCGCATGGTCAGCTTCTTCGTGCCCCGGGCGGCCTCCAGTTCGATGCGGCGGTCGACGCTGATCGGGTGGTGGATGGTGCCGACCACGGGGAACAACTTCTGGATGCCCAGCAGGCCGTACCCGAGGGTCTGGTTGTCCTGCACGACGTCGAAGTCGCCGACCCGCTTCTTCAGCTCGCGGTAGGCCCGCATGGTGAACGTCAGCGGCTCGGGAAACCCGGCGGTCCACATGGTGCCGACCTCTAGCCAGTCGATCCAGTCGCGGTATTCGCGCAGCTTGGGCGTTCGGAAAGGGTCCTCGTCGCGGTAGAGGTCGAGGCTGGGCACCTCGCGCAGGATGACGCCGTCGTCGAGCTCGGGGTAGGGCTGGCCGGAGAACACCTCGACGTGGTGCCCGAGTGCAACGAGTTCACGGCTCAGATGGCGGAGGTAGACGCCCTGGCCACCGCAGGTGGGTTTGCTGCGGTAGGACAGCAGCGCGATCCGCAGCGTTCGCTCCCGCACGGACACCCCTTTCTCGCCGGTGAGGCCCGAAGACGGGCGTGTACCGTAAAGATGACCTTAGTGCGAGAAGGCTACCATCCGGTAGGTTGGTGAGAATTGTTCACAGTGGCTCTCACAGGCCGTGCGAACTGCGAAGTCGCGGTGACCGAGCGTGGTTCGGTGGAACGCGTTCTAGGTGGCTTGATGCCCTATTGGGGCGCTTAGCTGTACATTTCCGTCCCAAAGGGACGCGGGACGCGATCGTTGGAGGACCCTTGGCCAGGCGCGCTCTGATCACCGGCATCACCGGCCAGGATGGTTCCTACTTGGCGGAGCATCTGCTGGAACAGGGCTACGAGGTCTGGGGGCTGGCAAGGGGACAGGCGAACCCGCGGGTGTCCAGGATGCGCAAGCTGCTCGCCGACGTGCACGTGGTGCGGGGCGACCTGCTGGACCAGGGGTCGCTGATCTCCGCGGTGGAACGGGTTCAGCCCGACGAGGTCTACAACCTGGGCGCGATCTCGTTCGTGCCCATGTCGTGGGAGCAGGCCGAGCTCACGGCCGAGGTGACCGGGATGGGCGTCCTGCGGATGCTTGAGGCGATCCGCGTGTGCTCGGGTGTATCGAGGAGCGGCGGGAGTGCCGGCTCCTCCGGACAGATTCGCTTTTATCAGGCTTCGTCGTCTGAAATGTTCGGCCAGGTCAGCGAAACCCCGCAGACCGAGAGCACCGCCTTCCACCCGCGCTCGCCGTACGGGGTCGCGAAGGCGTACGGACACTTCCTCACCCAGAACTACCGCGAGTCGTACGGGATGTTCGCGGTGTCCGGGATCCTGTTCAACCACGAGTCGCCGCGACGCGGAGCCGAGTTCGTCACCAGGAAGGTGACGCTCGGGGTGGCCAGGATCAAACTCGGGCTGACCGCCCAGCTGCGCCTGGGCAACCTGGAGGCCCGGCGCGACTGGGGGTTCGCGGGCGACTACGTCAAGGCGATGCACCTCATGCTGCGGGCCGGCAGCCCCGAGGACTACGTGATCGGGACCGGGCGGATGAAGTCGGTCAGGGAGCTGGTGGAGGCGGCGTTCACGGCGGCGGGGCTCGACTGGGAACGGCACGTTGTGACCGACCGGGCGCTGCACCGGCCGGCCGAGGTCGACCTGCTCTGCGCCGACCCCAAGAAGGCGCGGGCGCAGCTGGGATGGGAGCCGAAGGTGTCCTTCGACGAGCTCGTCGCGATGATGGTCGAATCAGACCTCCGCCTCCTCACCGACGGCGGCGACCCTGATCAGGATTCTTCCTGGCCGTAGGTTGTTCTCATCTGACTCGACGAACCGGACTTCGGCTTTACGGCACCGCCAAGGCCCGCCAGTCGCCGTCGTCGGCTCGCCTCTGTCCAGGGGAACGGCCGCTGACCGGTCAGTGGCGCGCCGCCGTTACGGCACGCACGGGCACCGTCGGCGTGTCACTTCCTGCCCAAGGGCGCCAGGCTGATCCGGCCGGGCGAGGTCCGGTCCGGGCGGAGGGCTTGGCGGTAGGCGCCTGGGGTCAGGCCGAAGTAGCGGGTGAACCAGCGGGTCAGGTGGCTCTGGTCGGCGAAGCCCGTCGTGGTGGCGGCCTCGCTGATGGGGGCGCCGTCGGCGATCAGCGCGCGGGCCGCCCTGAGCCGTAGCTGGCGCTGGTAGTCGCTGGGCGGCAGGCCGTATTCGGCGTGGAAGGCACGGTAGACCGTGTAGCGGCTGGCGCCGGTGGCGCGGGCCAGGTCGTCGATGGTCAGGTCGTCCAGCAGGCGGTCGTGGAGCACCTGCCGTGCCTGTCGCGCCACCCGCGCCGGCCTGCCCGCCCCCGGGTGGACGGGGCGGGTGGCGGCGCGGCGTACGAGCTGGGTGATCGTCGTCGTGAGCAGCTCGTCGCGGCGCAGCGACGGCGCACCGGACAGGAGAGCGGTGTGCAGGGCGCGCAGCGCGCCCGCCAGGCGCGGGTCGTCGAACACGGGCTCGGTGAAGAGGGGAAGGCCGGTGCGGCGGCCCGTCACGTCCGCCAGGGTGCCGGAGACCAGGCCGGGGCCGATGTGGACGATCCGGTAGGTGAACCCGAGCGCGTCGGTGGCGTGGCCGTCGTGGGGGTCCTCGGGGTTGAAGGCCATGATCATGCCCGCCGCGCTGGTGTGGGCGGAGCCCCGGCAGGTGAACGACTGCGCGCCCGTCTCGGTGACCCCGAAGGAGTAGGTCTCGTGGCTGTGCCGGTGGTAGACGTGCCGTTCGAAGTGGGCGTGCATCGCCTCGATCGGGCGGTCCGGCGAGCGCCAGTAGCGCGACCAATCCTGCGCCATGAGCTCATCTTCCCATCCCCATTGACAAGAAGGATTTTTACGTAAAGGATAGTTTTTGCGATGAGGGACATTCTGTATCTCGAAGAGATCGAGCAGGCCGAGGCGCTGCTCAAGCCGCAGCGCGTGGAGGTGCTGCGGCAGCTGGCCGAGCCGCGCACCTGCTCGCAGGTCGCCGAACGGCTCGGCCAGACGCCGCAGCGGGTCTACTACCACGTCAAGCGGCTGGTCGACGCCGGCCTCGTCGACCTCGTGGCCGAACGCAAGGTCCGCGGGATCAGCGAGGGCATCTACCAGGCGGGCGCCCGGTCGTACTGGCTGTCGCCCCGCCTGGTGGGCCGGATCGGGCTGCGCAAGGCACGCGACGAACTGAGCCTCGGCTACCTGCTCGACCTCATGGAGGAGGTGCAGGCCGACATCGCGGCGCTCGACAGAGCCGCGCCGGAGCTGCCGTCGCTCGGCCTGTCCGGAGAGATTCACGTGCGCCCGGAGAACCGGCACCAGTTCATGACCGAGCTGCAGAGCATGCTGCAGGACCTGTTCACCAGGTACGGCGGCGCGGAAGGCGACGCCTTCAAGATCGCCGTCGCCTGCTACCCCAAGACAACGGATCGCCCTGAAGAGGAGCAAGACAATGACTGAGCCCATGATCATCCGCGTCCGTGTCCAGGCGCCGCTGAAGACCGTCAGGCACGCGCTCACCGACCCCGCCGCGTTGCGCGTCTGGCTGGCCGAGCACGCCGAGGTGGCACTGCCCGGCACGTTCGCGTTCTGGGGGCGCAGCATCCCCGAAGGCGACGCGCCGCACCAGCGGCCGCTGCATGCCGACGAGCGCACGCTGCGGTTCGCGTGGCTGCTCGACGGCGAGGAGACCACCACCGAGTTCACGCTGGAGGAGGACGGTGACGCGACCATCGTGGCGGTGTCCCAGACGCACTTCGACTTCCAGGACGTGATCACGGGTAAGAGCATCCGGGGCGTGCTGCAGACGTTCTGGTGCTGCGCGCTGGCCAACCTGGCAGAGCACCTCGAAGGGCGCGAGCTCACGCCGAGGATCGACTTCACGACCACGGAGATGCGGGCCCGGCTCACGATCGGCGCCTCGCCGTCCGACGTGTTCGACTCGCTGACCGACTCGGAGGCGGTGACGCGGTGGTTCGGCTACCCCATCGAGATCGAGCCGTACGTCGGCGGGCGCTTCGCCATGGGCGGGCTGGCCGACAATCCCGACCCGGCCAAGGTGATCGAGCTGGAGCCCGGACGCAAGCTCTCCGTGGACTGGGGCGACGCGGGGATCGGTACGTGGGAGCTGGAGGGGTCCGGCGGCAGGACGCGGCTGACGTTGATGCAGAGCGGCTTCGACGAGGCGCGGCCCCCGTACGCGGCGTGGGGCGGCTTCCTGTCGGGGCTCGCGGAGCTGCGGCGCTACCACGAGGTGCCGGACTGGCAGCCGATGTTCCTGCCGTAGGGCGCGCACGAGCGTTCAAGACCTGGCCGGGCGGTGACGCCGAGACTTGAGCCATGCGATTCGATACCAAGATCGGCATTGTGGTGCGCGCGGATCTGGCCGCATGGCAGAAGCTCAACGTCACCGCCTTCCTGTCCGGCGCGGTCGCGGGCGGGGTGCCGGAGACCATGGGGGAGCCGTACGAGGACGGGTCGGGGAACGCGTACCTCCCGATGATCCGGCAACCCGTGCTCGTGTACGCGGCGGACCTGGCGGAGCTGCGCGCTGTTCGCGAGAAGGCGGTGGGGCGGGGGATGGACGTGGCCGTCTACATCGAGGAGATGTTCAAGACGGGACACGACGCCGACAACCGGGCGGCCGTACGGGCTGTGGAGGCGGGAGATCTGGCGTTGGTCGGGGTGGCCGTGCACGGGCCGAAGAACGGCGTCGACAAGGTCCTCAAGGGGCTCTCTCTGCACCCCTGACCTTCCGTACGAACCGGAACGACGTCCGGCTCAGGGTCGAGTTCGGCGACGGCCGGTCCGCCTACCTCGACCTGGGATGGGAGCAGTACAAGATCGCGGTCAAGGCGACCACACGTCGCCCTCCGACCAGCGGCGCGACGCTGACCGCCGCGACGAGCTCCGGAGACAGGGCTGGCGGGTGATCGCCGTCCGGCGGGACGTGGTGCCGAGCCAGATCGCCGACCTATTGCACGTCGTCGCCAATGCCTTGATCGAACGCGGCTGGCAACCCGGGGTTGGGGGCACCGAACGCATCCGGCGCCTCGTCCGCGCCGCCCGCCACAAGTCCCGCTACCGCCCCGGCGCATGAGACCTCCGGACCGCGAGCCGGCCGCGAAGTGGCAGGCGACTACGTCAAGGCGGTTGCAGACCGGGGCACGACCCGGCGATCGGGCGGCCGTATGTGGAGGGACGGGCTGCGTGACGTCACGGGAGTGAAACTTCCCGATACCCCGCTGATCCGGCAGGAGGAGCGGGCCCGCCCGACCTGTTCGACGAACCGGTCTGAGGCAGGGCTTGCCGAAGCCGGGTGCTCACGGGAACTCGCCTCAGAGCAGAGCCGAACGCATCCAGGGCGCCCATGCTCCGCCGAGCTGACGCGGCGCGGACGAGCGTGTCGGTGGGAGTCCTGGCGGGAAATGCAGGGGGTCGTCAGCCGATGGTGACCGGGAGTTCCTTGATGCCGTTGATGAAGTTCGAGCGCAGCCGGCGGGCCGGGCCGGTCTGGCGGAGGCGGGGGCGGCGG